>NZ_JANX01000035.1 GCF_000767795.1 Inquilinus limosus MP06
CTCGCCGCGGGCGTTGCGCAGCTCCTGCTGCAGCTGCAGCACGCTGTCGTTCAGGGATTTGAGTCTGGCCTCCTCCTGCGTCTCGGGCGCGTTCTGCGCCGGAAAGTGCAGGGTGTCCTCTGGGGGCTGCTCGCCGCTCATACCGTATCCTGCCTCGACCGTTTGTCCGACCTGCGCTGCCCCGCATACGCGCCTAATCTTCTATTATGCCGAATTCGGGGCGGCAACGCGCGGTTGCGATGCTGCACCGCCTGGGCTATCAATCCCGCCCGGCCGATTGGGGCGTAGCCAAGCGGTAAGGCAGCGGGTTTTGGTCCCGCCATTCCTAGGTTCGAATCCTAGCGCCCCAGCCAGCCTCCAGAAACTCAATCTTTTCAATGAGTTACGGAGGATTTTCCGGCCGCGATGATACAGGTTGATGATACAACTCGACCGTACATCCTGACCAGAGATACCGCGTAGCTCTCCGAAATCAGCCTCGCCAGCGAGTGGCGATGGCCAACGGATTGAGCGAAACGATGATGAGCACCGACGTTACCACCAGCACCACCCCGACCGCCCCCTGCACGGCCACGGGAGGGGACCGCATCTTCTCCCCTTCCTGCCTCCTCTGCCCCGCCTTCGCTATCGGCTGCGCTCCTGCCTGCCCGACCGGGGCCGCCGAAGAGCTGGAGCTGGGCTCTGCCATTCCTACCGAAGACCTCAAGGTCATGCAGCGGGCCTGCGCGGGCTCCCCATGCCTCGCGACGGGAGAGAGCCGGACCTTCTCCCCGGCCTGCCTCTCGTGCCCCGCCTTCGCGCTCTGGTGTTTCCCAAGCCGCGCCGAGTCGGTGGCCTGAACATGTGGTTCACCCTCGGCCTGTTCGCGGGCGCCCTCCTTGGGCTCTCTGCCGGCTACCTCATCGCCACCCTCCGGCCCCCCGAGGCGCCGTGAAGCCCGCGTCCACCCACCCGATAGGGGAGTTCGATATGACCCAGCCATTCACGATGAACTGGCATGAGTGCCGGGGTACCGTGGCGTCCTCGGCGCCTGTCTTCTCGGAAGCGTCGGTGATCCGTGCGGTCAGCCTTCCGGGCGGTGTCACGGCGACATTCACGGCCACGGTCGAGATCCTTGCGGATGGCACCGCAGGCGGCCGAACGGGCGCGCAAGGCTCTATCTCAAAGCGTCCCCCGGATACCGCTGTCCTAGCCTTCGCCAATGCGCTCGCCGCAGCAGTCAACGCGGCCCTGGACGAAGCGCTTGAGAAGGCGTCGCAGGGCGGGCCGGAACAGCCCGAGGGACCTTCAGGCCCTGGGACTATTCACTAGTTCCGCCCCCTTCCTGCAAGGACGATCATGGCGACAAGACGCATCACTCGGCCCGATGGATACCGGCTTTCGATCCCCGCTGAACTCGCCCAGCACATGGCGGCTCACCCCGACCTCACCGATGACCTTCTCACCGAAGCGTTCGGGCTGGTGGATGCCGCCTCGGCCGGCTGGAAGATCGCCGCGACGGTGGACCTCGGGCGCATCATCGGGGTCACCTCGAAGGTCCAGACGGAACCGGTGGCGGCCGACGTCCCTTCCCTGTTCGGCTATCGGCACGGCCGGAAGTATCCCACCCGAACGGTCCTCGGGGTGGAGAAGCCGGCCACCTCTCGGGTGACTATCGTGGCGGAGCGTGTCGCCAGAGATTGCTTCGTGCTGCGGACGGCATACCTGGGGGGCGGCGCCCCGCCTGAGCCGACCAGCTTCCGAGCCATCAGGCGCAAGCGGCTGGCGTGGTCGGAGGTGCTGGCCTACTGGTGCCGCCACGCTCTCGTCTACGACCCGTCAGAGTTCGCTTCGGAACCCTTCGAGACCACCTGGGCGGGCATCATCGGTGAGATCGAGGCGGCTCGGCAGGCGAGGAAACGAGAACGGCTGACCGACGCCATCTAACCGATCATCCAGCAGCAGCAGCGCGCGGCGTCCCTTCGGGGGCGCCGTTTCGCATTTCAACGATCCATGAAAGGTGAACCCCATCATGAGCGACGGACTGGCCAAGGCCCTTCGGTTCATCCGAGAGGTACAGAAGCTCGACCCCTCCCTCACTATCGCGTGCGTTCACACCCTCCTCGTTGCTGCCGGACACGAGGGGCGGAGCATCGGCTACATCGTCAGCATGTCGTCCGTGTCCAAGTCCGCCGTGAGCCGGCACATTCAGGACCTAGGCGCGTCGCGGGCGTTGAGGCGCATTGGCGGAACCGTGCCAGCCCCAGGGCTCGGCCTCGTGGTCACGCAGGGCCAGCCGGAGGACGGGCGGGAGAGGATCGTGTTTCTGACGCCGCGCGGGAGGGAGCTTGTCGCGGCCCTTGAGGAGATCTTGCAGCGCCCCTAGGTGGCGTGGTCTAGGTGGCCGGCACCGGAGCCCGAGAGGTCGCCAAGCCAATGGACGCGCACGCCGTCCTCATCCTCGTGATCGTGTTCGTCGCAGGGCTCCATCTGGTGACTCTTGGGCTCGGCCTGGCGAAGGCCCTGGGCCGCCTCTCTCGCGTGTCCTGGTGGGCCGTGCCGAGCCCGTCGCTTATCTCGTGGGGGCTCGTCGGCCTGACTACGGGCGGCGGGCTGTCGGTCGCGCTCCTGATGGCGGCCTTGGGGTACGCCTTCTGGGCCTGGAGGAAGCCGCCCAAGGTGCCCACCTAGAGGCGCAGAGAACCGCCGCGTCACGCTCATCGTAACCTGGGGATCGAGATCATACCGCCGTACACCAGAGGCGCCCTTCAGGGCACCGTTGCCGTTCTCTTCCTGGTCCTCCTCACCGCTCCCTCTCCGGCTCCCGCTAAGGAAACCATCACGGGCCAGGCGTCGGTGATCGACGGCGACACGATCGAAATCCACGGGCAGCGCATCCGGTTCTTCGGCGTCGATGCCCCCGAGTCGCGCCAGCTCTGCCAGGATGAGAACGGGAGCCGCTACCGGTGCGGCCAGCGGGCAGCCCTGGCCCTGTCGGACTTCATTGGGCGGGCGACCGTGAGGTGTGCCGAACAGAACCGCGATAGGTGGCGCCGCATCGTGGCCGTCTGCCGGGCCAGGGGCGCGGATCTGAGCGGGTGGATGGCTGCCCAGGGTTGGGCAGTGGCCTACACCCGCTACAGCCGCGACTACGTGGGACAGGAGGCGGCGGCGAAGAGGGCGCGGAAAGGGATCTGGAGGGGGACCTTCGAGGTGCCCTGGGAGTGGCGGAATGGCCGCCACTCTGGGTAAATGGCTAGTTCATGAAGCGCGACGGGTCGACGGAAACATTCAAATTAAACCGTGCAAGCAACTTTGAAAGGAAGCCCTCTCGCGGCCGGAACTTGACGGTAGCTCGCTTGGCCACGCCTTCAGCCGTCATCTCCAAGCCGAACTCGCCCTCAACAATGAGCCCGAGCTGGAGCAATTCAGAAACATACTCTGTTAAATCCCCCTGCTGGGCCACTACCTCGGGCTGGCCCTGGGGGTGGCCAAGCTTCCCTGCCGCGTCGAGCGCGTCCGCAACAGCCGACTGATTCGCGACGCCACGGTCGATCAACCCAAGCGCCAAGTGGTCGGGGGGAGGGAAGAAGTATTGAATGATCCCCATTTGATTCATTTTGGCATAGATTTCATCACTCTTCTGATTCTCCAGCATCATCTCCCAATCAGTGTCGGAGAACTCATATAATGGGATCGGGCAGACACCCATACGACGGTCGTTTTCCATCGCGTCGATCTTGGTGATGTTCTCAATCGAGAACACTCCGTTAGATGAACTCTCTTGAAATTCCTGGATGGCGGATTTCCAATCGAAGCACACCGCTTGTTGAAGGACACCAATGAACTGATTGGTGTAAGGCATCGCTTGGGACGCGAAGGCCCTGTTGGTCAGTCCGAAGGCGTCCTTGATGATGGCCTGGGCGTTCTGGTTGTCACTTGCCTTGCCCGAGGCATTCAGAGCCGCAAGCATCTCTTGCAGTTCGGTTAACGAGAACTGTTGCTTGCCGATCAGGCCGGCAAGCTTTCTCGCCAAAAAGCCAAGGTCGAATGCTACCGGCCTCGCGATGAGGACGCGCGAGTCAGGAATAGTCGTCTGGATGTCCATCTGCATCATAGCAGCGGCCCGCGGATCGGGTTCCGCTGCGACGACGATAACTCTCTTTGTCTTGTCGTCCACAGCGATGGCTTGCGCCGGATGGTCGATTCCGGAAGCTCCCCGTATGATCCTTTCCTCGCGCAGCTCGGCCCTGACCGCCTTGGCGAAGGCCCCCCAAATCGAGTGCTCTGTCATTCGTACTCCTGTCGGCGGCAGCCTTTGACTTCCGTCTTTGAATATCCGATTATCATAACGCATATTTAGTGCAATTTTTAATGGTGAATCGAAATGGCTAGGCACCAATATTTCGTCGTGCATCATCAGGGCGAGTGGAAGATCTCCTACGAGCAGAAGCACTATGGGCCCTATCCGACACAAAAGGACGCAATCCGAGCTGCGGTGGATGCGGCACACGAGACCGGGAAGAATGGGCACGATGCGCAAGTCCTGGTCCAGGGAACAAACAATCAATTTAGGACCGAGTGGACCTACGGCCACGATCCTTACCCACCGAAAGGCTAGATCGAGCGCGTCTAAGACCACGACTATCCCGAGGTGTCCTCCAGGGGCACCTGCAAGTGGCGCCCGAAGGCCGGCCACGGCCGACCCCGATGGTCTCGAAGGAAGTCGTCACGACCGCCTACGAGTACGCGAAGTAACCCATTGATCCGGCGGGAGGTTTCCAAACGTGCACATTAGCCCCCGACGACACCCCCCGCCGGTTGCCGCCCGTTCTGGGGCGCGTTGAGGTTCGCCTGAACGAGGCCCTGGAGGGCGGCTTAAAATGGCGGAAAAATCTGAGCGGGCATCTGATCTATAGCAGCGGGCGGATCACCCCCCGGTACCCCCTCGCGCGACCTTGGCCGGGCGTGGGCGGGCGGCTCAGGACCGCGCATGTCGCACGGGGTGGCTCCCGCGCCATCCTTATCGGGCGGGCGATGCTGTCTTACCCCTCGCCTGATGAGGAGTTACGGCTTGACGGAGGCCGAGCTTGCATCAGGTGCTGCCTCGGGTAGCGTCCCGCTCGGGATCAAGCCGGACGGGTGCCATGATCGAAGCGGTCCAATCGTTCCTAGCTCTGTTGGCCGCGCCCTCGGGTAGCGAAAGCGCGCGTGTCGAGGCGCTTGCGGCAGCCCTTGACCGCATCGTGATCGAGACCCAGGGCGAGGCGCGGGAGATTGCGGATGTCCAAGCGCCCGCGTCTGCGCCCTATGACGAGACATGGAAGCGGATCGCACAGGCATTTCCGGGCCTGGGCATGTATCCGACAGTCTCGCACCCCGCCGGCAAAGAGCCCCAGATTTCGATGGCGGATGCTGTCGATGATCTGGTGGACCTTGAGCGGGAGCTGTCTCTGGTCGCCTGGCGTTGGCAGCACGTCGGCCCCGAGGATGCGGCGGCGTACTTCCGCTATGGCTATCGGATGCAATGGGGATACCACCTCCATGAGCTGCGGCTTCACCTCTACACCCTGTTGCAGGAAGCCTAGCGGTCCCGAGGTGGCGTCCGAAGGCCGGCCACGGCCGACCCCGATGGCCGCGAATATAACCTCGGTTAAGCCCCAGCCGGCTTCGGGTTCGCTTTTTTGCCGGAGTGAATGTCGCGTCTCGCTGGGTATACCGTGAGACGGCACCGATCCCGAGACAGTCGGGCCGCAGCATGCCGTGTCTCGCAGGGTTGACTTTCGATTTCCGAGACAGTAGATGTCCAGGGTCTAGACCATGAGACAATCAGGGGGACCAGGATATGGCCGTCTACGGATACGCGCGGGTCAGCAGCGCGGACCAGGACCACAGTTTGCAGATTGAGGCGCTGAAGCGGGCCGGCTGCACGGTGGTGCGCGCGGAGAAGATGAGCGGCACCAGCCGCGAGGGTCGGACAGAGCTGGACATCCTCCTCACCTTCCTCCAGCCCGGCGATGTCCTGATGGTCACCCGCGTGGACCGCCTGGCCCGCTCAATCCGCGATCTTCAGAACATCGTGCATGAGCTTCGGGAGAAGGGCGTGGCGCTGAAGGCCACGGAACAGCCCGTTGACACCAGCACCGCCGCCGGCAAGGCGTTCCTCGACATGCTGGGCGTGTTTGCCGAGTTCGAGACCAACCTCCGCAAGGAACGGCAGTTGGAAGGCATCGCCAAGGCCAAGGCCGCAGGCGTGTATCGGGGCCGGCCCGGTGGCATCGACGCGGACCAGATCGCCAAGCTGAACGCTCAGGGGATCGGCGCCTCGGAGATCGCAGCGCGGCTCGGCATCGGGCGCGCGTCCGTCTACCGCATCCTCGGAAAGGCGCAGGGATCGAACAAGGCCGCGCCTGCCGTTTGACCCGCCTTCCACGGCTCCGCCTTCCGAGCCCGGCCGGTCCCCTGAGGATCGCGCCGGGTTTCTCTTTGCTGGCCCGGCCCGTCGCACTGAGGTACCGGCTTCGTGGGCGGCTAGGATCGAGCGGCCGATCGATTTTCCTCGGCAAGGTCAATGGGTTGGGCGAGAAGTTGTTCCAAATGATGCCGTTAGATCACAGGACGCAACTCCATGAGGAAACCCCGTATGACCCTCTCGAACGCATCTGCACCCCTGGCCACTATCGCCTCCGAGATCGCCGAGCTTCAGGGCAAGGTCGCGGAGAGCCTGGTGGGCAACCTCGAAGCCAACCGGCAGATCGGTGGCTAGAACTTTCCAAACCGCCCCATTAGATGCCGGAGACGGTCGGCTGCGGTTTCCAAACCCCTCTATTAGCCCTGGGCCTCATCGTCGCCAGGCGCGGCGGACGTGGCCCTCTGTCGAGCGGCCGAACGGCCGGCTAGATCGCCTAACCGCCAATTCGGCTTTTCTTTCGGAATTTCAAAGGTTTGGGCGGAGATTTCTTCCAAACTCCCACATTAGATGGGGCGGCATATTGTTCCGCATCCGCAATGATGTCCCTGTTCACCGGAGTGTTCTGGAGAATTTTCGCAGGATCGGAGCTTCCGCCGCTGCCGTGCGCCCAACCCGTCAAGCTCACCTTGACGCACCCACCATCGCCCCCAAGCCGCTCGTTCGGCTGCCCCTTCAACGCCGCCCCTCGGGGCCACGAAAGAGCCCCGTCATGCCTCGCAAGCGCGCCCCGACCACTCCCGAAGACCTCGCTCTCTGGCGCGATCACGGCATCCGCGTGCGACGCCTAAGCCCGGCCGAACACGCCGCCCTGTACCGCGCCGTGCCGAAGCCCAAGCCGAAGCCTCCGGCCGTCGCGTTGGAAACGGTGAACGCGCGCCTGAGGGCGCGGCCTTTCGAGCCGCATAGGGAGCCCATGGCACTGGCCGCATGTGACCTTGTCGCTGTCGTCTTCGCCCTGGTGGAGGAGCATGAGCAACAGCTCTGCCTGCGGCGTCGAGCGCGGCGCCCTGCTGATGCAGCCTCGTTCAAGGCCACGGTCACCGCTCTGGTCAGCGACCTAGCGCACCAGTTCCTTTCCGATGCGGGCGGAACGCTGGCGGTGCCCCGGAGCAAGCGTGAGCTTGGCCGGAAGAAGGATAGGTACGATGCATGGTTCCTTGGCGAGACGTTCCCGCGCACCCTCGACCTGATGAAGGACGCGGGCCTACTGGTCCAGCACGAAGGCACCTGGCACTACGGGACCTTCGGTCAGCAATCGTTCAAGACCGTGATCGAGCCGGGGCCGGCATTGATCGCGGCCTTGAGCCGGTATCCGGACCTCACCGCAGCGGACTTCGCGATCGGCGAGGGCAAGGAGACCATCGTCTTGAAATGGTCGAACAGTCACCCGAACCCGCGCCTAAGGGGCCGGAAGGTGGACTATGACGACACCCCGGAGACCGTTCGTATGGGGGAGGAGATGACCACGCTGAATGACTGGTGGGCGGGAGCCGACCTATCCTTGTCCCCCGGCTACACGCCAGAAGCTCCCGTGAACCTCTCTCGACGGAGCATGAGCCGCATCTTCAGCGCCGATGATCCGAACTTCGGGAGGGGCGGCCGGTTATACCATTCCTTCTGGCTCGACATGCCCTCAGACGACCGCGCCGCGCTGCTGATTGCTGGGGAGCCGGTGGTCAGCCTCGACTTCAGCGCCGCCTTCCTTCGCATGGCCTATGGAAGAGTTAGCGAACCGGTTCCCGAGGAAGACCTGTACGCCGTCGGTAAACTGGCTCAGTGGCCCCGGTCCATCGTCAAGCCGTTGGTGAACGCCATGCTGGATGATCGGACCAAGATGGACGACCCGGCGGCCGTCTCTGGCCTGCGATACTGGCCGAAGGATGTCCAGTCGCAGCTCAAAGAGGACTGGCCCGACCATCCTGGGTTGGCCGTGGTCCGCACGGTGATCGAGCAGGAGCATGCCCCCATCCGCCCCCTGTTCTACCGGGGCATCGGGATGGAATTCCAAGCCTTGGAGAGCCGGATCGTTATCGCTGTGCTGCTGACCCTCCGCTCTATGGGGATAGTCGGTCTGCCGGTCCACGATTGCGTCATTGTGCCGGAGAAGCACGAGGCCGTGACGAAGGACCTGATGATGACCGAGTTCCGGAGGGTGGCGAACGCCGAGGCCGTAGTCCGGCGGGCCTGACTAACTCATTCCTGCTCCTTCTCCCTCTTTAAGATGACCATGACCTCGGGTCTCGCTCCGCTACCGGGCGGGGGGCCATTAGGGGGGTCATAAAAAAGCTAGGCTTTCTGCGGGCTTCAGCCTGCGCCTTCCCGCCGCAAGGCCCGGTACTGTGATACCGAAGGTCCGGGCGGCGCCTCCATCGCCATCTTCACAACCACCGAAACGGCCCCTCACGGGCGCCGAAGGAGCCCCCATGCCTTCCCTGCACAAGCTGCTGCCGGCAGCCATCCCCACCGCCATGCGCGCCGAAGTCCAGATCAGCCGGACGAACCCCAGCCTGAACACCTCCGTTGAGATCAAGCTGGACGGCGGCAGCGATGCCGAGCGCATGGCCGGCAATCGCACCCGCCAGCCCACCGCCTTCATGATCCGCTCCACGACCACCAGGCGGTGGCTGCGGGTCTTCAAGGCGCCAACCAAGGACGGCCGGGAATGGCTGTATGTCGGCCGGCTCGGCGATAAACGGCAGCGGCCGGACACGGTTCTCGTCTTCGCCGATGGCAGCTCTGTCCCGCTAGGGGCCCTTGGTGGGCACGCCGCGCCGACCATCACCGACCTCCCCATGAGGGGCGAGGACGAGGAGGTCTAGCCGGTGACCCTGCCGCTGAAGTGGTCTCGCCCCTTCCACATCCTGATGGCGATCAAGCCCACCGCCGCGCCCGTTGTCGGGACCGGCACGGTCTCCCGCAAGGTGCCCCTGCCGGGCGGCGTGACGATGGACCTTACCGCCACCGCCGAAGCCCTGGCCGATGGCACCCACGGTTCCGGGTCGCGCTTCTCGTGGGAGTTCGACAGCCTGCCGATGCCTGGCCCTGAGACCGAGGCCGGGGCCTTCTACGATGCGTGGGAAGCTGCCCTTGGCGAGGCGATGGGCGCCGCTCTCGACGCCGCCGTTCAGGCTTCCCGTTAAGGGCCGCCCTCCCCGCATCTGCGGATGCCCCTAGACGACTCTCCGGAGCCGCTGGAGGCCCTTCGCAGCCTCGTCCGCTACCCACGTAGCCGAAACCCATCAACCGCCCTCCTGCGCCTCCTGAGAGTCGCCTAGGGGCATCGATCAACCCAGCCCGCTCGGCCTTCGCTAGGCGGGTTTTTCACAGTCCCAAACCGGAGAACACCATGAGCAACAAGCCGACCGCCATCATCGTCCATGGCCCGCGTGGCATCGACAAGGTCCTCATCAACGGTGACCTTCATGTCTACAGCGTCTGTGACGCCACCCCGAGTGATCGGGTCTATGAGATCGAGGACCGGGCCACTGAAGCGGAAATCGCCGAGGTTCTTCGGGACGATCCGATTGGCCATGCGAGCGAAGAGGACCCCCCCGACGCGGAGTGAGCCGCCCCCGTCTGTCGTCTCGGCCCGAAGCCGAGGCCGGCAGGCGTCGCTAGCCCCCGACCGCACCTTGAACGGCCCGCTGCGGAACCCCGTGGCGGGCTTTTTCACGCCCACCCCCAGGAGAACCTGAACATGACCGTCATCAAGCATGCGGTCCTCGCGAACGCTGTTGTCGTCAACGATCACGTTATCCCCGATCTCGCCCCGCACGAGACCCCTGAATGGCTCCCCGAGGCCCTGTATCGGCGCCTTGAGGAGTTTCACGCCCAGGGCGGCGAGGAAGCCGGCCTCGACCTATCCGACCTCGGCATCCGCCGTGACCGGGGCCAGTTCATGGCCTTCCGTATCGAATGGAACGGTCGGCCTATCGAGGGCCTGGCCATGCCGCATCTCATCCCCCTGTCCCAGCTTACTCTGGCCGATCTGATGCCGCCGGCCGGAACCACCTTCCCCAATCTCCTGGAGGACCGCGCCTGATGGCCGTCAGCACCGAGAGGGCTCAGGCGGGCCTCGCGTACTTCAAGAGCCTCGGCTATCCGGACGTGGCGGCAGCGGCCATCATCGGCTCGGGTATCCAGGAGAGCGGTCTCAACCCGGAGGCAATCCACGACAGCGGAACCGGCCTGGGCGCCTTCGGGTGGCGCGATCCGTCGCCCGGCCAGGGTCGGAAGACCGCCCTAACACAGTTCGCCGTCGAGCGCGGCAAGCCGGCAACCGACTTCCTCACGCAACTGGCGTTCGTGGACCATGAACTCCGGACCAGCGAGAAGGGCGTCGGTGACCGGCTGCGCGGCGCCGCCTCGCTGGAGGATGCCACGGATGCCATGATCGGCTTTGAGAGGCCCCGAGGGTGGACCCCTGAGAACCCACGCGGCGGCGACGGCTGGCAGAACCGCTTAGACTACGCCAAGGAACTTCTGGGCGGGGCGGCGCCCATCGTCCCTCCTTCCCAGCCCGACCTCGGCGGCGCCGTTGATCCTGCCCCTGTCAGCCTCGTTGAGCGTTGGCAGCAGGAGCAGGAGGACAAAGCCGAGGGCCCAGGGCTATGGGGCACGCTGACCACTGCCGTTGACCAGGACAGCCTCACGAAGAGGCTGTGGGAGAGCGTCTTCGGTGATCGGCCGTTCTTCCAGCCTGACCTGGACTTCCGCCTGGACGAGCAACGCATCAAGGACCTCCAGGACGCCTACGGGCTCCAGGACGACAACCTCACGGACCTGGACGAGGCCGTTAGCGCCCCTCACGCTGAGTGGCTGGCCAAGCAGATCCAGGACCGGCAGGACCGGGAGGAGACCCTGGCCCGTGCGGGGGTGACTGGCGTCGGTGCGCGCCTCGCCGTGAACATGTTCGACCCGAGCGCCCTTGCAGCCGCCGTGGCCTCGGGAGGCATAGCCAACATGGCCGCAGGGGCAATGCGGCTGGGCAGGGTGGGCCGGGTGGCCCTTTTCGCGGCCGAGGGGGGCGCCTCCAACGCCGCGATCGACGCCGCTTCAGGGGGCGATGAGAACAGCGTCATGTTCGCCGCAGGAGCCGGAATGGTCCTCGGAGCGGGCTTCGGTGCGCTGTCCCGCGCCGCCCCCGACCTTGCAGCGGACATGAGCCGCGTAGGGCGCGAGGTCATGGACCAGGCCAGGGCCCCCACAGGCTCCACGGCCGGCGCCATGCAGGCGGCCCCGAAGTTCCCCTTGAGGGACGCGGCGGTGGACTTCGCCAACGTGGACGCCCCGACCACCGCCTATGCGGGCAAGCTCCGCCAGGACATGGTGGGGTCGCTGAAGTCCTCGGAGAACCCCATGATGCGCGCCATCGGCAACGTCCTGGGGGAGGATGCCGTGGCCAGCGTGGACAAGTCCGGAACGGTGCTGCGGACGGCCTTCGGGGCGACGGAGCGCCAGGCCAAGCTCCAGCGGCAGATGGAGGCCAAGGTCCTCCAGGGCTACATGCCGGCTTGGCAGGAGTGGGCGAAGAAACAGAACCTCCCCGCCTATCAGCGCTGGTGGGGCGGCGAGAAGTGGCACGAGTTCAACGAAGAAGTGACCGCCTTCATGCGGAACACCGATCCTTCAATGATCTTCAGCCCGGAGGTGGTGAAGGCCGGCAAGGTCCTTCAGGGGGCCTATAAGGACTACGTCCAGATTGCCCAGAACCCCGGCATCATCAGGGGCACCGTCCGCCGCGCCATAGCGGGCTTTCAGGGGGTTGACCCCAACCTCCGGTATGTCCCCCGCCTGTACGACTTCCACAAGCTGAACCAGATCATCACCACTCACGGGGAGCAGGAGGTCATCCAGCTCTTCATGAAGGCCCTCCAGGAACAGCAGATCAAGCTGGAGGACGAGGTGGCCCACCGGGTTGCCTCGGGGATGGTGAAGAAGCTGCGGGAGCGCTCGGCTGACCTGTCAAGCCGACTTGACCGACCCCTGGGCAGCGATGACGAACAGTACCTCATCGACAGCCTGAAGGGTCTCGGGGTGGACGAGCTGGACGCGGCCTCCCTGGCGAAGCAGCTCAGGCCCCAGAAGGACGCCCAAGCGGGCCCCAGGGGGAAGTTCCGTGCGCTCCTGAACGAGCAGGCGGTTCACCGCACCAGGGCTGGCGGGGAGATCCGCTTCACCGACCTCCTCCAGAACAACGCCATGGACCTCTTCCAGGCGTACAATCGGGACATGAGCGGGCGCGTAGCGCTGGCCCAGGTGGACATCCTCGACCGGGACGGCAAGGTCTTGGTGGACGGCATCACCCACGATGGCGAGTTCGGCAAGCTGGTGGACGCCGCGAGGGCGATGGGCGACAGCCTGGGCATCGAGCCCGGCAATACGGGGAACCACGTCAAGACCCTGGAGACCCTTTATCGGGCCGTGTTGGGCCAGGCCGATCCGTCCGAGGCGGGGTTCATCCCCCAGGTGACCCGGACGGTGATGAACTACAACTTCCTCCGGCTCATGAACAACATGGGTATCGCGCAGGCGGTGGAGGCGGGCAGCATCGTGGGCAACCTCGGGCTCCGCGCCACCATCGCCGGGGTGCCGGCGTTCAAGGGCTTTCTCCGAGACGCCCGTTCGGGACTCTACAAGGACGAGCTGAACCAGGAGATCGAGGCCATCCTAGGGATCGGCGTCGATGACCTGAAGGGCGCCATGCCGGCCCGTTACGATGCGGACTACTTCGGCGACGCCCTCAACCCTGCCTTCGAGAGGGCGGACCAGCTCGCGCGCCAGGGTGCCCGCATCGTGAACCGGGCCTCGGGGATGCAGTGGATCAACCGCCGGCTCCAGGTAATCGCCATGCGGGGGATCGCGTACAAGTTCTCCGAGATGGCGGCCAATCCGACCAAGATCAACATGAAGCGGATGCTGACCCTCGGGCTGGACGAGCCAATGCTCAACCGCGTGCTGTCCGAGTTCAAGGCGCACAAGTCCCAGGCCGCCGGGGAGTTCGGGAAGATCACCCGCATGAACCTCGACAGGTGGACCGACCTGGAGGCCCGAGCGGCCTTCGAGGACAGCGTCTTCCGCTGGGGTCGGCGCATCATTCAGGAGAATGATCCGGGCGCCTTGCCGCGCTTCATGCAGCACCGGCTGGGCAAGATGCTCTTCCAGTTCCGCACCTTCATGCTCGGGGCCTTCTTCAAGCAGACCCTATGGCACATGAAGATGCGCGATCGGGAGGCCCTGTCCACGCTCATGTGGTCCATGATGATCGGGACCGTGGCCTACACCGCCCAGACGCTCGGCCAATCGGTAGGCCGAAGCGACCGTGAGGAGTTCCTGAAGGAGCGCCTGGCGCTGGGCGCCCTGGCCCCGAACGTGTTCCAGCGGACGGGCATGTCCTCCATCCTCCCCATGGTGATGGACGGCGCCTTCGGCATGGTCTCCAAGGGCGATACCATCTTCTCGGGCCGCACCACCGGCCAGAGCAGTGACCCGTTCCTGGGGAACCCCGCGTTCTCCCTTTACGGGGACCTTTCCAACGCCCTCGGCTCCATCGTCTCGCCCATCGTGAACGGGCGCGCGCCGGGCCAGAACGAGGTCCGTAACGCCTTCCGGGCGCTGCCTTATGGGAACTCCATGTTCCTGCAAGCGCCCCTGTCCGCGCTCATAAGCGGGTTGCCAGAGAGGGCGGCCCAAGACTGACACCTAACGGGGCCCCTTCGGGGGCCCTTTTCACATTCACGGAAAGACATCATGACCACGACCGCCAAGAAGCGCGGCCGGCCGATCGGCGCCACCGCTGCGCTCCGCCCGCCGGCCTTCACCACCGACAACTACGGCAACCCCATCGCCCTCGTTCCGCTCGCCAGGGAGGCCGGCACCGCGACCGTTGACCGGTCAGATTGGGACACGCTCCTCGCCCGTGGCGTGTCCCCGAATTGGTACCTGGGGACCAGCGGCGACGGCCCCAACCGGAAGCCGGCCATCCGCACCACCTATCTCGGGGAGATTGCCCAGGTGGCGCGGCTGATCCTGGAGGCCACGCCGAACCATCGGCTGGTGTACCGCACATCGGATCGGACGGACCTCCGCCGGGTGAACATCAGCCTGAAGAAGGTCAACGCTCGGGGCGAAGGCGATGCCGCTACCGGGGTGATGCGGAAGCCCGAATGGGTCTCGCTGGCCAAGCTGAAGGGACCGACCAAGGCCCAGCAGCGGGCCGAGAGAAAGGCTGCCGACGATGCCGCCCACGCCGCGTACCGGGCGGCCGGGAGCGAGCGTCACGCGCGCTGGATGGCCTGGATCGAGACTGCCGTTGCCGGGGGGCGCGACAGGGACGAGGCATACGCCTATGCCCAGGAACAGGCGAGGGCCGAGCGGCGGGCGTACTGCGCTGAACACGGGCTCGATCCGACCACCGGCCGGTACCCTCGGGAGAGGAACGGCCACAAGGTGGAGATCTTGGTTCCCGCTGCCCCGCTTCAGGCAACCGGCGACGGATCGGCCACGGTAGCCTCACTCGACCCGACCGGGCCGAACTAGATGGGGACTCGGCGGGCTTCTTGATGCCGCAGGCCCGCCGGCCCTCATCCGCATATCTAGGTATTGGGGCAGTCGGCCCCACCATTGCGATATATAGCATTTGAGCCAAAGACTCGACTCCGCCGACGCTCAAGAGTAGAACAATACAGGAACATCGACGCGACCGAGGACGGACATGGACGCGCTCCCACCTGTGATTGCCAACGCTCTCCGAGGCCGTGCGCTTGGCTCCGAGGCTCGGAACGTCGGGCTCGAATGCCTGAAGTTGATGGGTGATCGGCTGTTGCTGGCGAAGGGCCAGGACGCGGAAGGCGATATCGACCCGAGCTGCGCACTTCCACTCGGCGCCAATGAGCGGGCCGCGCTCTGGCAGGCTGCACGCTGGATCAATGAGGGGATCGACAAGCGCGAGCCGGCCAGGCTGCACGATGCCCTCGCTGCCCTGCACGGGATGATGCGCGCCGGCAGCGTGCCTACCGATATCGCGACGGTCCCTTCAGAGGCCCTGAGGTGCACCGATGAGGAGCTGTGGGACGAGGTCCGGACCTTCTGCGAGGTCTTCGGCCCGCGCCTCCGGCCGGGGGCGTGAGCGATGCCCCGCGACCTCGAAACCAAGCTGATCGATATCGAGATTGAGGACGCGATCACCCGCAATGAGCTGCGGTGGCGCGGCCTTGAGCTGGGGCTTCGGGAGGAGGAGATTTCCGCCCTCCTCGCCCAGGGTATCGCAGTGATCGAGCGGCACCTTCGCGCGCTCTCGATCGAGCCCCTGTAGGCGCCCCCATGAAGCACCGTCGCGGCCCCTTCAGCGAGGATCTACGGGCAGCCCTCTACCCCGACTCCAGCGCCCCGCATCGTCTGGCCGAGGCCATGAAGGCCCGCCGTGAGGGGATCGTTCGGCGCGCTCGACGTATGGGCATGGGCGAGGACGAGATCGCCGCGCTCCTCAGGGACGGCGTCGAGATCGCGGAGGGGCGCCTGTCGGGTGAGCCGGGAAAGGCCCGATAGCTGCCCAGGTGCGCGACCGTATTCAGAACAATTGGGACATCGGAATGCGCCTCTCCGATGTCTCGCCCCTGAGCGGCATCGTTGCGAAATGCGGGAAGTGCAGCCGGCGGCGGGAGCTGGACCGACGGGAGCTCATGAGGCGCTTCGGCGAGGATGCCCGGCTGTTCCGGATCGAGATGGCGCTGAGGTGTACGGGGTGCGGGTCAGAGGTAGCCTGTAGGATTGAGTTGAGGGCGCCTAGGAGGGACTGATGCACCTGTAGGGGCATGCAGACGATCGCCTTTCCTATTTTTTATCGTGCCCCTTTGACGTTAGCTCTTCATACCTCTTTCTTTGGCGTTCCGCCTCCTCCCGCCGGTCCTTTTCGGTGTGGATGTTGACATCTAATGATCTGGAGCCCTGCGCAATCCTGCCCAGCTCTTCTCTGATCTTCTTGATTTCTTGAGCCACTTGGGTTTGCGGATCTGGGGTGCCTAGCCATGATGTTGAACGATAATCTAGCAGACTGAGTTTGTACTTGATCGTGTCGACCTGCTTGGCCTGCGGGGATCTTCTCCACGAAATAGTCACATCAAAAACCCTGTCTCGGATTTCGTCATATTCGACCAAGTAACTAGAAATGAATTGCCCAGGTCGAAGAATGCTAACCTCCTGCAGAGGCACGACATTCGTCCCTTTTATCTTGTCCATTGGAAGGGGTGGGTCAAAGCTGGCCCTTATATCGTAAGCAACAGCATTTCCTGTATTCTGGATTTTTAAATCCATGTGTCTGATCGACCACCTATTCGGCTCAATCGTGATCGTCACATGAGGCTGCTGGGCGCTCTGCGCCAAGCGCCGTGTCTCGACGGCCAAAACTGCTGTGACCCTCCACAGAGCTACGGTGGCCCCTGCGGTCACTAGTGCGGAGACCACTTGCGCCCAGGAAAGGGCCGCTGGCGTCTGAAGCCATTGCCACATTCGTTCCCCTCCCCCTTACCGCGCGGCTCGGCCCTTCCGGCTGGGCCGGTCTGGGAGTATCGTACACCGGATTTCAATAAAGTCTTTCGGATCACCCCATTGGCCAAGGTCGGTTCCGGAGCCCTCATTCTGGGCCTCGTCGTCCTAATCGCCCTGGGCAAATGCATGGGGGAGGATCGCGCCCCCACGCCCCGGTACGTGACCTATGCGACCCCTGAGGCCCCCTCGCTACCCACCCCGCCGACCCCGACGCCGAGCGCGCTTCCCGATCCTTCCCCATCCGATACAGCCACCCTCGATCCGCCCGCGCCGACCGGTAAAGTGGACTTTACACGTACCCTCACGCCCTCGCCCCGGAAGGTCACGGCGCAATCCCTGAACCTGCGGAAGGGGCCGGGCACGAACTATGACCGGTACGGTGACCCGCTCCCTCAGGGGACCATCGTCATGCACACCGGGGATGCCCAGGAGGTCGGTGGGGAGACGTGGATGGAGGTGTCGTATCGGGGGCGCCTGGGGTGGGTGAGCGGGCGCTTCCTGGGGCCGGTGGATACGGTGACGGCGCCACCCGCTACGTCTACCAGCAGGCCGGCACCCATGGCCCGCCCGGCGACGCTGTTCGAGGTGCCCCAGGCGGAGGCCCCGGCCGCGCCCGCGAGGCAGAGCCGGAAGGTGAACTCAGGGTTCTCCTGCGGGGGCAAGCGGTACTGCAACCAGATGAGTTCGTGCGCCGAGGCGAACTACTACCTGCACCAATGCGGGCTCTACAGGCTCGACAGGGACGGTGATGGATATCCTTGTGAAAGCGGGCCGTGCTGATACAGCCGAACCAAGATATGGGGGAGGAGCATGACGGAACAACGCGCTACGCGAAAACCCCACAGCTATCGCGGCAAGGCTTCCTGTTACAGATCCTAGGAGGGCACCATGGGAGCGTTGCTGTCTTTAGCCCTTACGGGAGCTGTTCTTGTAGCTATCTACAATGTCTTTCGTAATAAGTCGTACAGACAGCGATGCCTTGGGCGATTCTCGGAAGACCCCATTGCATTCTTATTTGTTGCCCTTTGGGTGGGCTCACTGTTGCTATTCTTTTGGGGCGTCATGATACCCCGATTTGGGAAAATTGAGGTAGGCATATCAAGATATTCGAGTTTAGCGCTTTGGCAGATCGGGGGCATTCTGTCCTTGATAGGGCTCGTAGTCGCACTCTTTCTTGATCGATCCGGCCGCCTCTGACGACAAAGAGGTGTCGTATCGGGGGCGCCTAGGGTGGGTGAGCGGGCGCTTTCTTGGCCGGTGGATACCGTTCGGGTGCGGCCAGCTATCGCCACGCCCACCGCCAGGGCAGCTCCTACGTCCGGCTAGCGGGGCGTCCTACTGCCGGCCGCCCTCTTCCCGCAACAACTCCTCGCACCTAGAGGCCACCGCAAGCCACACCAAGCGGCCCTCTTCGGCGAACCTCTCAGCCCTCTTCCGGGCCTCCTCGGGCGCCCTCTCGCCGTGCTGCTTCACAAGCACCTGAGCGGTGCGCCATAGGTCCAGATCGGAGGGGAAGACCATGTGGACGGCCGGCGACTATGGCCGACGCTGCGCTTGAGAAACCCATTGGTCGCTCAATCGACGCGCTTCCTCGTGGGTCAGTCTCTCGGGATCGTAGATCCAGTACACGGCACCATGGGTGGGGTAGTGATGCCCAGCTAGCCTCAGGGGCGGACCATCATATCCCTGGCTGCGCACCGCTTCTTCAATCTCCTGAAGGTGGTTCTCAACGTAGTACGCGCCTAACCCACAGCTCTCGTCGTTGAAATACGCATCCTCGGCGAGGAGATCGAAGAGGCGGCGGGCGATATCGGGCGCAAGCATCGAGGGCTCAGTTCCTGACTTGTTCTTTTCGAAGGCTATGCATCCCGCGAGGTAGCCGCAACCCCCAGCAACCTTGCCTCTCAATCTCCGCTGTCGGGTCGCTCCCGCCGGAGCCCTTCAAGATCCAGCTTAGGGTACACGATCTTCTCCACTACCCGGTCCCGGAGCTGCGGCAGGGTCAGGCCCAGGCTGTACACGCTGTAGCTCATCGACAGCTTCTCGTGGCCGAGGGCCTGAACCGCATCGCTCTCGGCCACCTGGGCACGCTCCAGGGCCGTTCCGACGCACTTCCGGAAGCTGTGGAAGGCCAGCCTGTCCTTCCCCGTGGCAGGATCAATCTGGCTGATCCCGAGCCGGTGGGTGAGGGCGGAGAACCGCTTGACGTAGTAGTGGCTGCGCTTCTCGTCTGGCCCGCCCGGCTTCAACTCGGGGAAGATCGGCCCGGCCTTCGGCAGATCGTCCAGCAAGCCGAGCCCAATGAGCGCCGAGTGGATGGGCACCCGCCGGATGCCCGCAACGGTCTTCGCCGCGGTGATATCGAAGAACGGCACGCCGTCCTCCTCCGACACCTCGTCCCGATCCAGGGCGCATATCTCCTCCACCCGCATCCCTGAGAAGAGCGCGATACGCGGCACCCACCAGAAGGCCCTTCGGTATGGCGTCCGGCGCAGCTCATTGGTCCCCTTGAAGATCACGTTGAGCTGATCGACCGAGAAGGGGAGGTAGCCCGTCTGCCGGCTGCTGGCCGTCTTCTTCCACAGCCCATCGAAGGGGTTCTTCCCCTTCACCCCGCCGCGCTTCTCCGCCCACTCCCACGCTGCCGAGAGGTCGCCGATGTAGCGGTTGAGGGTGCGGTTCGAGAGACCCCGTTCCTGGCCCCCGAAGAGCCTCCTCAATTCCTCGAAGGTGCGCTTCTTCGTCTCTGGTGAGCGCCCCCAGGTGGGGGAGAAGCTTCCGATGATGTCCAGGAACTCCGCCGCGTCGGCGCCCTTGACCTCTCCGAAGGGGCGCTCTTTCCAGAACCCGCCAAAAAGCCGGTAGACGGCCTCCGCCTGGCCGATGGTCTGTTCCGTGGGACGCTCGGCCGGGTCGCGCTTGCGGTCCCTGATGTAGCCCGCGGCGGCCTCCTCGAAGCTCATGCGGTACTCTGGCGGGGTCTCCGCACGGCGCCCGGCCAGCTCACTCATGCGGGCGGTCAGGGCTGCCAGGCGGGCGTTCTCCTGTGGGCTGAGGTTGGCGGGGATGCCGTCGAACTCCTCCCGGTCCAGCCGGTCAAGAAACGGCTGGGCCTCCAGCTCCAGCCCTAAGGCGCTCGGGTCAATGTCGTCAGGGCCGCCCGTGGCATCGGGCGACTCAGGGAATACCTCCCGAGCCCATTGGAGTGTCTGGCGGTAGACCTCGCGAGGATCGCGCCCGTCCGGCCTGGTGCCGGCCTCGACCCGGAGCTGTTGAAACTGGGCAGTCCAGGCCGCGACCATCGCCCACCGCTCTGCCTTGGCGCGGGTCAGGTCGCGGGTGTTCATCGCCTGGACGATGGTGGGCCGCTTCAGGGTGGCCCGAAGGTCCCTCGGAACGGCCATGCGGAAGTACCACGAGTGGCCCCGCTTCAGGAGGTATCGGAGGTCGCTCATGCCGCTTCGCTTCGGTAGGCTGATGATACAGGTTGATGATACAAGTTGGTATTGCATAGGCCATTGAAATGCAATAATAATGAGGCCGTTGAAGGGGTTGAGAACAGGCCGGCTGCGTATCCTAGCGCCCCAGCCAGCCGCAATCTCCGACAATCCGACCGGCAGCCTCATGCCTGCATGGGAACCTCGACGGCGGCCGCTCCGTTTCTCCCATCAGGAGGTACGGATGATGATCGTGGCTCTCCTCGGCGGCTTCGCGCTCGCCATGGTTTACGGCCTTGCCCTGTGCCGCGCCGCCCGGGACGATGGCGACGAGATGGCGCGGCCGACGCAGATCTCCCATCGCTGGGTGATCCGGCCGCGGCGCTGGACGGTGCTGGCGCCGACCCGGCAGACGGTCGTGATCCGTCCGCAGCGGCGCATCTGACGGGTCGCAGGCCTCAATCGATCGCGATCAGGTCGTCCTTGGCGCCGGCCGCGAGACGGCGGGCGTGCAGCCGCACCAGCGCATCCTCGGGGCTGTCGGCGGCCAGCGCCGCGAACAGCGTCGCCGCCTCGGGATCGCCCCGGCGCAGCGCCGCGTGGGCCGCTGCATAGGTCCCGGCGGGGGCCGGGCACAACTCCTCCGGGATCATCGTCTCGATCGGCGCGCCGACGCCGCGCAGCTGCAGCCGCGCCACCGGCCGGAATGCTCGCCCCGGGCAGGCCCTGGCCGTGGCGGCCGAGATGCAGAGCGAAGTGCCCAGCGCCTTGTTCGCGTTCTCCAGCCGTGCCGCCAGGTTCACCGCCTCGCTGTAGGCGGTGTAGTCGAAATGGTGCCGGCTGCCGAAATTGCCGACCACGGCGCCGCCGGTGGTGACGCCGATCCTGGTCTCGCCGAAGGGCATGCCCTCGGCCCGGCGGGCGGCGGCGAATTCCGTGGTGAAGCGGTGGATCGCCAGGGCGCAGGCGACGGCGCGCTCGGCATGGTCCGGCTGGTCCAGCGGCGCGCCGAACATCGCGTGCAGCGCGTCGCCCACCATCTTGTCGATGGTGCCGCCGGCCTCCAGCACGGCGCCGCACACCCCGTCGAAATAGGCGTTCAGCGTCGCCACCAGCCGGTCCGGCGGCACCGACTCGCTCAGGCTGGTGAAGCCGGCGATGTCGGTGAAGACGAAGGACATCTCGCGCCATTCGCCGCCCAGCCGCAGCCGCTCCGGATGCTCGGTCAGCCGCGCCACCAGGGACGGGGCGAGGTATTGCGCGAAGGCGGCGCGGATGGTGCGGCGCTCGCGCTCGACCCGCCACTGCGCCGACGCCGCGACCGCGCCATGGGTCAGCAGCAGGCCCAGCGCCGGCAGGGTCGGGTCCAGCAGCAGCCCGGCCTGGCGGTAGGCC
>NZ_JANX01000036.1 GCF_000767795.1 Inquilinus limosus MP06
GGCGTCGCCGGCGGGCTGGCCGCCGTGGTCCTCGCCGCCTTCGCGGTCGGCCAGGCCGTGCCGGACGCCTATGGCGCGGCCCGCCCGGTGAACGACACCGCCAGCTTCATGGTGATGGACCAGATCCATCGCCTGATCCCGGCGCTGGCCATGGAGGGCCGGTTCCGGGCCGAGGAGGCGGTCGACCCGCTGGTCGGCGGGGTCCCGCGGACACCCCTGGCCGGGTTGGGCGGCGCCGACGTCACCGTCGTCTTCCTGGAATCCTACGGCCGCAGTGCGCTGGAGGATCCGCGCTTCGACGCCCTGCCCAAGGCCGCGCTGGCCGAGATGGAGCCGAAGCTGGCCGCGGCCGGGGTCTACAGCGCCTCCGGCTGGCTGGCCTCGCCGACCCGCGGCGGCCAGTCCTGGCTGGCCCATGCGACGCTGGCCAGCGGCATGCAGATCGACGACCAGATGCGCTACGACCTGCTGGTCACGGGCAAACGCATGACGCTGTCCAGGCTGTTCGCCAAGGCCGGCTACCATACCGGGCTGATCGCCCCGGCGGTGACCGGCGGCGAGCCCGAGGCGAAGCGCTTCTACGGCTTCGACCAGACCCTGTTCGCCGACGACCTCGGCTATGCCGGCCCACCCTTCGGCTGGGTGACCATGCCGGACCAGTACACCCTGGCTGCCTATGACCGCTGGCAGCGGCAGCAGCCCAAGCCGCTGTTCAGCGAGGTGGTTCTGGTGTCCAGCCATGCGCCCTGGACCCCGGTGCCGGCGATGGTCGACGACTGGAGCCGGATCGGCGACGGCAGCCTGTACCGGACCCTGCCGGCCACCGGCGGCACGCCGGAGCAGGTGTGGAGCGACCCGGACACGATCCGTGCCCAGTACGGCCAGTCCATGGCCTATTCGCTGCGCGCTGTGCTGGACTATGCCGCCCGCATCATGGGCGACCACACGCTGATGATCGTGCTGGGTGACCACCAGCCGGCGCCGATCGTGACCGGGCCGGGCACGCCGCGCGACGTGCCGGTGCATGTGTTCAGCCGCGATGCCGACCTGGTGGCCCGATTCCGCGAATGGGGCTTCGCCGACGGGCTTAATCCCCCTGCCACCGGGCCGGTGGCGCCGATGGCGACGTTCCGGGATGCGTTCGCGCGGTCCTTCTCCCCGTAAAAGCGAACCTATTTCGCATGTCAATCTGTGAAAATGCAGATCAGCACCTGCCGGCGCGCCTGGATCCGCCAGCTTCTGCGCCGGCTTCCGAGCCGCTAGGTTAGCATCGGAACAAATTCACGAAGGTTGCGTTGATCGAACGGCTTCGGTGTGCGGCGGCAGGATCGCCAAAGGCCGGCGCCGGGTTGTGGGGGCTTGGGCCGTGCGGGCGCAGCCGGTGCCGCGCACGATGGTCTTCGTCCACGAACCGCCACAATCACGATCAATCGTGCCGTCATGTTGCGGTGCAAAAAGTGCGGTGGTGGTGACGTGGAGCTGAGCAGACGCCAGATCTTGATGGGAACGACCGCGCTGGCGGCGTCGTCCCTGTTCGGCGCCGCGCGGCCAGCCGTCGCGGCCCCCAGCCTGGGCGAGACCACGCCGTTCAGCATGACCTGGCTGGTCGACCGAGCGAAGACCGTGTCGCAGGCGCCCTTCGTGCCGCCGGACGAGAACCTGCCGGCCGAGATCACGCAGCTGACCTACGACCAGTTGCGGGCGATCCGCTTCCTGCCGGAGCAGGCGCTGTGGAAGCCGGAGAACCTGCCGTTCCAGATGCAGTTCTTCCATCTCGGCGCCTATTACGACAAGCCGGTCCACATCTTCCAGGTCGACGGCTACCAGGCGCGCGAGATCCTGTACCGCCAGGACCTGTTCGACCTGGGCGGCACCAAGTTCCCGGACACGCCGCCGGACCATCTCGGCTTCGCCGGCTTCCGGCTGCACTACGCGATCAACCGGCCAGAGTTCCTGGACGAGATCGCGGTCTTCCTCGGCGCCAGCTATTTCCGCTGCCTGGGCCGCAAGAACATCTATGGCCTGTCCGCCCGCGGCTTGGCCATCGACACCGGCTCGACCCGCGGCGAGGAATTTCCCTATTTCCGCCAGTTCTGGGTCGAGACGCCGGCGCCGGACGCCAAGCAGATCCGCCTCTACGCCCTGCTGGACAGCCCCGGCATCACCGGCGCCTACAGCTTCCTGATCAAGCCGGGCGAGATCACCACGGTCGACATCGAGGCGACGCTGTATCCCCGCCACCCGATCGAGAAGCTGGGCATCGCGCCGCTGACCAGCATGTTCCTGTTCGGGCCGCAGGACCACCGGACCTTCGACGACTTCCGGCCCGAGGTGCATGACAGCGACGGCCTGTCGATGTGGAGTGGCGCCGGGGAATGGATCTGGCGGCCGCTGCGCAACCCGTCGCGCCTCTTGATCAGCTCCTTTATGGACGAGAACCCGCGCGGTTTCGGACTGATGCAGCGCCAGCGCTCCTACAGCAGCTACCAGGACCTGGAGGCGATGTATGAGCGCCGGCCCAGCCTGTGGGTCGAGCCGCTGAGCGGCTGGGGCCCGGGCGTGGTGCAGCTGGTCGAGATCCCGACCGACCGCGAGATCCACGACAACATCGTCGCCTTCTGGGTGCCGAAGGAGCCGGTCGATGCCGGCCAGGAATGGAAGCTGTCCTACCGGCTGCACTGGGGCATGAACCCGCCGGTCAGCAGCGACCGCGGCGTCGTGGTGTCGACCCGCACCGGCGCCGGCGGCGTCTCCGGCGGCGACAGCAAGGGCAGCGATACCCGCAAGTTCGTCATCGACTTCCGCGGCGGCGCGCTTGACTCTTTGCCGCAGGACGCGTCATTGGAGGCCGTGGTCACGGCTTCTGCCGGGGAAATCCAATCCCCCGTCGCACAGCGGAATCCGGAACTCGGCGGCTGGCGGGCGTTCTTCGATCTGAAACCTGCCGGCGACGACCCCGCCGAGCTTCGGTGCTTCTTACGGCAAGGCAGCGATGCCTTGACCGAAACATGGAGTTTCCAATGGACGCCTTGACGACGCATCGGAATCATCCCATGTCCCAGGTCGGGTTGCAAACCCCGGTCAACATCAACATGCCTGACAACGTCATCGCCTTCTTCCAGGGCCTGGGCTTCACTGAGCCGGCCGCGCTCTCGGGCGCGATCGAGACGGCATTCTGCGACGTCGACCCGGCGTCGATGCCCGCCCAGTCCCTGCTGGATCACGCCCGCCGCCGCACCGCCGACTGGTTCGCCGTGGTGCTGAACCGCAGCGAGCGCGACGACGACGCGGTGCTGACCATCGGCCGGGCCGCCTATCTGCTGACCGACGCCGCCCGCCGCTGGCCCGAACACTTCCTGTCCGAGGATCCGCTGCCCCAGGCGATGGAGCAGGCGCTGCGCCGCGTGTCGCCGGTGCCGGTGCCGCGCGCCAAGCCGACGCCGATGCTGGACCAGCCGCTGGACCCGGTCTGGGCCGGCGAGCCGCTGAAGCGCATCTTCGGATGGTGGTCGCCCGAGGCAGCCGAGCGGCGCCCGGCCTGACGGAAAGGCGATTTCCTAGCCGATGACCGGACTCGAAGCGGCGTCCTACGCCTCCGCGGCTCGCTGGCGCCGCCTCGCCGTCTTTGGCGCGACCGGGCTGTCGACCCTGGCCGCCGCCTTCGCCCTCTACCGGTTCCTGTCGGTCGGCGGCGTCACCGGGCTGGAGCTGGCCCTGGTGGTGATGTTCGCCATCAACTTCTCCTGGATCGCGCTGTCCTTCTGGACCGCCCTGCCCGGCTTCCTGACCCTGCTGCTGCGCTGGGGCCAGCCTGGGCTGGTCTGGCCGCAAGGGGCCGAGGCGGTGGCGCCGCTGAAGAGCCGCACCGCGGTGCTGATGCCGGTCTACAACGAGGACACGACCGGGATCTACGCCAACCTGCAGGCGATCCATGACAGCCTGGCGCGGACCGGCCATCTCGGCGCCTTCGACATCTTCATCCTGAGCGACAGCACCAACCCGGACGTCTGGGTGGCGGAGGAGATCGGCTGGAGCGCGCTGTGCCGCCGCACCGAAGGCAGCGGCCGCATCTTCTACCGCAAGCGCCGGCACAACGTGGCCAAGAAGGCCGGCAACATCGCCGATTTCTGCACTCGCTGGGGCGCCCGCTACGACTTCATGGTGGTGCTGGACGCCGACAGCCTGATGGCCGGCGACACGCTGGTGACCATGGCCCGGCTGATGCAGTCCAACCCGCGCGCCGGCATCATCCAGGCGCCGCCGCTGGTGGTGAACCGCAACACGCTGTGGGCCCGGATGCAGCAATTCGCCGGCGCCCTGTACGGCCCGATCGTCGGCGCCGGCCTGGCCTTCTGGCAGCTCGGCGACGGCAATTACTGGGGCCACAACGCGATCATCCGCACCCGCGCCTTCATCGAGAGCTGCGGCCTGCCGATCCTGTCCGGGCGACCGCCCTTCGGCGGCCACATCCTGTCGCACGACTTCGTCGAGGCGGCGCTGATCCGGCGCAACGGCTGGACCGCCTGGCTGGTGCCGGAACTCGGCGGCAGCTACGAGGAATGCCCGCCGACGATGATCGACCACGCCAAGCGCGACCGGCGCTGGTGCCAGGGTAACATGCAGCATCTGCGCGTCCTGGTGGCGCGCGGCCTGCACCCCCTCTCCCGCCAGCACATGGCGATGGGGGTGATGAGCTACGTCTCCTCGCCGCTGTGGCTGATCTTCATCTGCATCGGCATGCTGACGGCGCTGGAGCACAAGCTGGAGATCCCGGTCTACTTCCCGACCGCGGAATCGCTGTTCCCGGTCTGGCCGGTGCAGGACCAGACGCTGGCAGTGCGCCTTCTGGTGATCTCCTTCCTGATGCTGCTGGCGCCGAAGATCTTCGGCTGGATCCTGCTGCTGTTCGACCGCCGCCTGGCCGCCGGCTATGGCGGCGCCTTCCGGGCGTTGCTGAGCCTGCTGTTCGAGACCTTCTTCTCGATCTTCCAGGCGCCGGTGATGATGCTGTTCCATTCCAGCTTCGTGCTGCAGGCCTTCCTGGGCCGCGACAGCGGCTGGGGCACGCAGTCGCGCGACGACAGCGGCACCACCTGGGCCGACGCGGTGCAGATGCATCGCGGCCACACCATCTTCGGCGCCGTGCTGGGCGTGGTGGCGTTGTGGATCTCGCCCTCGATGCTGGCCTGGCTGTCGCCGCTGGTGATCGGCCTCTTGCTGTCGATCCCGCTGTCGGTGATCACCTCGCGCCACTCCACCGGCGTCTGGGCCCGCAAGCTGGGCCTGCTGGTGACGCCGGAGGAGCGGCAGAAGCCGCAGATCGTGATCGAGGCGACGGCCCTGGGCGAGCACCTCTCCGCCACCACCAGGCCGATCGAGGACGGGTTGGCGACGGTGATCCGCGACCCGCTGGCCAATGCCATCCACATGACGCTCTTGACCGGGTCGCCCGAGGCCGGACGCGAGGACCCGAAGGTGGTCGAGGCGGCGCGGCGCAAGCTGACTGCGGGTGGCCCCGGCACGCTGGCCACCGGCGCCCTCAGCCGCGACGAGAAGACGGCGCTGCTGTTCGACCCGCGCTCGCTGAGCGAACTGCACCTCACCGCCCTGGCCGGCGGCCGCCTGCAGGCCGCCCCGAGGGGCTGAGGCAACTTTCCGCTTCTGCGGCAAAGCCATTGAAGCCATTTGCGTTGCCTCTCCCGCCGGACGTGGGAGAGGTCGACAGCGCGCAGCGCTGGCGCGTAAGGCTGGTCCCGGCCTCGACAAAATCCCCTCACCCGGAGCCGCTTCGCGCCTCCGACCTCTCCCGCAAGCGGGAGAGGCGGCACGGAAGCTACGCGGCGAGGATCACCCCCACTCGGCGACCGGGCGGCTGCGCGTCTCCAGGCTGCGGGGCACCGACACCCATTCCAGGAAGGCGGTGTTCCAACCGGCGGCCTCGGCGATCGCGCGCAGGTCGTCGATCGCGGGCAGCGATGCGGCCAGTGCGGGCGCGTCGAGGCCGAGCGACGGCCGCGCCAGGGTCACCAGCAGCGTCTCGCCGGCGCCGATGCGGCCGACGAGGGCCGGCACCGAGGCCTGCGGGAACACCAGATGGGTGTTCGGCGCCACATCCGCCTCGACCACGCGGCGCAGCCCGCCGAGATCGGCCAGGCTGGAGGCGTGGCCATCGGCGACCGCGATGGTCAGGCCCTGCGGCCCCGGCTCCCGCGTGTCGAAGGCCTGCTTCAGCTTGCCGCGCGTGCGGCTGTGCGCCGGCACGGCATGGCCGGATTCGATCACCGCCAGCGGCGCGTCAGTGGCGATGCGGTGCAGCCGCAGCTCCCAATCCCCGGCGAAGCCCTGCAGGGTCGTCACCTTGACCCCGGCCAGGGGCTGCCAGATGGTTTCGATCCAGCCCTCGCCGACCCGGGAGGCAGTGAGCGCGCCGCGGGCCCGGAACTCCTGCCCATCCTGGCTGACCGCCAGGATGTTGTCGCCGCAGAAGCCGTGCCCCAGCCAGCGGTCGCCCTCCACCGCCAGGCCGAAGCGCGACGAGTAGGCGAGCTTGCCGTATTTGTCGACCGAGCCGCGCATCTCCAGGCGCACCGGGCCGGCCGGCAGCGCCACCACGTCGCCGCCGCTGCGCCGCACCACCATGGAGGCGCCGCGCAGCGTGGACGTGCCGTCCGCCGCGTCGAGATCCTCCTCCCGCGCCGTCCAGAACGGGTGGCTGTCCGGCAGGGCCAGCGGCAGGAAGGCCTTGAACGCCCAGTAGGGCGAGCCGGGGGAGTTGTACTCCTCGCTCATCAGGGTGTTCGGCCAGCGATAGCCGACCGGCAGGCGGCCGGCGGCGTCGAGGATCGGCTGCTGCATCCACCAGCGGATCTGCCGGGCCCACAGGCCGCGGATCTGGCCCCAGGGCAGCGCCTCGACCCCGGCATAGGCCAGGGCGCCCCAGAACCCGGCCATGGCGAAGCGATAGGTCAGCGACCGGCCGATCGCCAGCGCCGCGCCGTCGGCCCCGAACCAGTGGCGGAAGCCCCGGGCGAAGGCGGTGGCGCGGTCCCTGTAGGCCTGCGCCCGGGCCGGGTCCTGCTCGGTCCGGTGGGCGGCGTAGATCAGCCCGTAGAAATGCAGCGCGAAGCCGTTGTAGTGGTCGATCCAGCCGCCCTCGCCGTCGCCGTACCAGCCCTCGGCGCCGATGAACTGGTCGATCCGGCCCAGGTGTCGGTCGCGCGAGGCGGCATCGATGCCGACGCCCACCCGCTCCAGCCCCAGCCCGGCCATCACCGGGAAGAAGTGCCAGTTGTTGTCGGCCATCTGCACCGACTGGATGCCGCCCAGCCATTCGGCCGCCCGGCGCTTCGCCGCGTCCGGCAGCGGATCCCACAGCCTGTCCGGCGCCAGCGCCAGGGCGAAGCCCAGCGCCGCCATCTCGACCGAGCGCTGGTCGGTGTCGGTCACCGCCTCCCAGTATTCCGGGTGGTCGGGGTCGGTGCCGCTGGCGAGGCCGTCGCGGAACTTGTCCCAGAAGTCGAAGCCGCCGCCGCCGGCATGCAGCGGCGCCAGGCCCCAGAGCGGCCGGGCATAGCCCTCGAACCACTGGGCCTTGCGGTTGAAATGGGCGGAGTCCAGCCCGAGGCGGATCTGGGCGCGGCCCTTGCTGAAGCCGCTTTCAAGCGGCGCGGTCAGGTCGCGCAGCAGGCGCTGCACATCGGCCCGGCTGGCCAGCGGGTTGGCGCGGATGCGGTCGGCGGTCGTATCGGTCATCGGGATGCCCAGAGCAGGCCGCGGCGCAGGATCTCGCGCATCTGCGGGTGTTCGAACTCGCGCACCACATGGCCCAGCGCGGTGTAGAACACCCGCCCGGCGCCGTAGTGCTTCTTGTAGACGACCGGCATGGTGACGCCGTCGATCCAGGCGGCGTGCTCGCCCGAGAAGGTGGTGGTGGCCAGCACCTCCACGATCGGGTCGACATGCAGGTAGTACTGCTCCGACAGGTAGTCGAAGTCCTCGATCCCTTCCATGATCGGGTCGTCCGGCCTGGTGACATTGACCCGGAACGGGATGATGTTGCCGGGATGGGCGACCCATTGGCAGCCGGCCATGAAGTGGAAGCCCACCGCCTCGCGAAACGACCCTGCCAGGCCGCCGTGATAGCCGGCGATGCCCGTCCCGCCCTGGACCGCCGCCAGCAGGTTGTCCAGCGGTTCCTTGGTGATGGCGGCACGGGTGATGCAGGGCACGATCAGGTCCATCTCACGCACCGCCGGGTCGGCGAAGGCGTTGATGTCGCCTTCGACCCGGACCTCGAAACCCTCGTCCCGCAGCATCGCGGCGACGTAGGCGGCGCCGGGCTCGGGCTCATGCCCCTCCCAGCCGCCCCAGACGATCATGGCGCGTTTCATCGGCATCCTCTCAAGCTCCGGAACCGGCGGCCGTCACCGCCGGCGCAACAGGACGTTGCCCTGCTCCACCAGCTGCTTCGCCGCGTCGGCGATCGACAACTGGCCGAAGGCGAGCCGGTCGGTGGTGATGCCGAGATGGTCGCCGAACTCCTGCGACCCGATCGGCGGCGGCGCCTGGTAGGCCCCGACCTTGCCCGCCAGCGCATTGACGTATTCGACCGAAGCGCGCTCGGTCTCGTTCAGCGTCGGCAGGATCGCCTCGCGCACCTTGCGCGACGGCGGCACTCCGCGCTCGACGCCGAGGATCCTGCCGGCCTCAAGGTCGTTGACGAAGAAGTCGATAAAGGCGGCCGCCGCCTCGCCGTTCTTCGAGGTCGAGCCGATGCTCCAGATCAGCGCAGGCCGGTAATAGTGGCCGGACGGGGCGCCGCCGCCGGCCTGCGGCACCATGGTGATGCCCAGCTTGTTCGGCATCATCGCTTGGTAGCCGACCAGCTGGTTGGAATAGGTGAAGCCCATCGCCGAGTAGCCGCGGCTGAGCGGGTTGGTCTCGATGATGCTCTGGTCCTGGGTCTGGATGTCGCCGCCGACGCAGCCGCCGCGCGCCCGCAGCTCCTCCCAATAGGCGTACCACTCCTTGGCGTCCTCGACGCCGAAGCCGAGCTGCCCATCCTCGGAGTAGAGGGTCTTGCCGCGCTGACGCAGCCAGACGTCGAGCACATAGGAATAGCGGGCGCCGTAGGACGAACCCCAGAAATGGTCCTTGCCCAGGGCCTTTGTCAGCTCCACCGACAGGTCGGCATATTGCGTCCAGGTCGTCTCCGCCGTCGGCGGCGGCAGGCCGGCCTTGGCAAAGACCGTGGTGTCGTAGAACAGCGAGAAGGAGTTCAGCCCCAGGGCGACGCCCCAGACCGTGCCGCCGATCCGGCACAGATCGACGGTTCCCGGGTCGAAGTCGTCGATCTTCAGCGTCTTCGACAGGAACGGGTCGAGCGCCATGCAGGCGCCGCGGCCGGAATAGTCGGAGATGGTGCGCGGCTCGAGCTGGTAGACGTCGGAGATGTTGCGGCCGGCCATCTGGGTCGACAGCTTGGTCCAGTAGGCACTGCCGCTGATCGCCTCGCCGACGATGCTGACCCCCGGCGCCTTCTTCTGGTACAGGTCGATCACCGCCTGGGTGCGCCTGGTGCGGTCCTGCGACCCCCACCAGGCCAAGCGCAGCCGCGTCCCCTCGGCCCGGGCGAGACCCGGGCCGAAGGTGAGGGCCGCGGTCGCGGCCAGCGAGCCGCCCAGCAGCGATCGACGGTTCAGATGGATCCGATCGGTCACGCGCTCCCCCTTCGGTTATTTCGGCCGCAGCGTCGCCGTCCCCTGCTCCACCAGCTGTTGCGCGGCATCGGCGACCGACAGCTGGCCGAAGGCCAGCTGGTCCGCCACCTTGCGCACGACGTCGCGATCGAATTGCTGCGACCCGACCGGCGCCGGCGGCGGATAGGCGCTGACCTTGTCGGCCAGCAGGTTGACGTAGTCGACCGTGGCCCGCTCGGTCTCGTTCAGGAGCGGCAGGATCGCCTCACGCACCTTCGGCGACATCGGCACGCCGCGCTCGACGCCCAGGATCTTCCCGGCCTCGATGTCGTTGACGAAGAAGTCGATGAAGGCGGCCGCCGCCTCCCCGTTCTTCGAGGTCGCACCGATGCTCCAGATCAACGCCGGCCGGTAGTAATGGCCGGATGGGGCGCCACCGCCGGCCTGGGGCACCATGGCGATGCCCAGCTTGTTCGGCATCATCGCCTGGTAGCCGATCAGCTGGTTGGAATAGGTGAAGCCCATCACCGAGTTGCCGCGGGTCAGCGGGTTGGTCTCGATGGTGTTCTGGTCCTGGGTCTGCAGATCGGCCGAGGTGCAGATATTCTTCGCCCGCAGGTCCTCCCAGTAGGCGTACCACTCCTTGGCATCCTCGACGCCGAAGCCGATCGACCCTTCCGGCGAGAACAGGGTCTTGCCGCGCTGGCGCAGCCAGACGTCCAGCACATAGGCGTAGCGGGCGCCGTAGGGCGCGCCCCAGAGCTGGTCCTTGCCGGCCGCCTTGGTCAGCTCGGCCGCCAGCTCGGCGAACTGGGTCCAGGTCGTGTCCGGCGTCGGCACCGGGATGCCGGCCTTGGCGAAGACCGTGGTGTCGTAGAACATCGAGAAGGAGTTCAGCCCCAGCCCGACGCCGTAGATCTTGCCGTCGACCCGGCACAGGTCGAGCATCTTGGCGCCGAAGGCCTCGACGTCGAGCGGCTTGGGGATGAACTGGTCGAGCGCCATGCAGGCGCCGCGCTTCGAGTAGTCGGAGACGGTGCTGGGCTCGAGCTGGAAGATGTCGGAGACGTTGCGCCCCGCCATCTGCGTCGACAGCTTGGTCCAATAGGCGTCGCCGGCGAGCGGCTCGCCGACGATGGCGATGTCGGGGACCTTCTGCTTGTACAGGTCGGCCACGCCCTGGGTGCGCTTGGCGCGCTCCTGCGATCCCCACCAGGTCATGCGCAGCCGCGTCTCGGCGGCGATGGCCCGGCCGGGGCCGAAGGACAGCGCCGCGCCGCCGGCGGCCCCGGCGAGAAGCGAGCCCTGCAGGAACGAACGGCGGTTGAAAGCCTTCATTGTTTGCCTCCCCTGGCACAGCGGCGTTCGGCCGCCATGTTATAACCGTTTGGTTACTTATTATTGATCGGGCGAGCTGGAAGTCAAATCAGGAATGGCTGAGCCAGGCGCCGCCTCGCGGCGCGGCCAGATGTAACCAATTGGATATAACTTGTACGGCAAATCCGGCCCCGACTCAGCGGGCCGAGACGCCCTTGCCGAAGCGCTTCTCGATCCGCGCCTGGACCAGCTCGAACACCGCCGACATCGCCCAGTAGATCAGCGCGGCGACGATCAGCATCTCCATGTATTTGAACTCGGCCCGGCCGTGGGTGCGGGCCAGGAACATGATCTCCCACACCCCCATCACCGAGACCAGGGACGAGTCCTTCAGCATGGCGATGAACTGGTTGCCGGTGGGCGGGATGATCAGCCGCATCGCCTGCGGCAGCACCACCAGCCAGGTGACCTCGGCCTGCTTCAGCCCCAGCGACAGCGCCGCCTCGGTCTGTCCACGCGGCACCGCCAGGATGCCGGCGCGGAAGATCTCGGCCATGTACGCGCCGTAGCACAGCGACAGCGCGATGATGCCGGCCGGGATGGCGTCGATCACCAGGCCGAGCTGCGGCAGGCCGAGATAGATCAGCATGGTCTGCAGCAGGAGCGGCGTGCCGCGGAAGAAGGAGGTGTAGAAGGTGGCGACGCCGAAGGCCGGGCCGCTGTCCGACAGCCGGGCCAGCGCCGCGGCCAGGGCGATCACGGTCGAGATCGCGATCGAGACGGCGCAGATGAACAAGGTCAGCGCCGCGCCCTGGATGAAGCCGTCGCGCAGCTCGAGCCCGAGCAGGATCGGCGCCCGGTCGAACATGAAGGAATAGCTGAGGCTGAAGCTCCAGCAGAAGGCGGCGAACAGAGCCAGCAGCTCGACCCAGATCACCGTCACCTGGGCCTGGAACGGCAGGTGCGACAGCAGCCAGAAGTTCAGCACCACCAAAGCGGCCAGGACGGCGACGACCAGCCAGGGCCCGGCCGCCTGGCCGGCTGGCAGGGCCAGGGCCGGGACCACCGCCGCCAGCCGCGCGACCAGCCCGGAATAGTCGAAGCTGGCCAGCACGGCGGCGGACAGCAGGAACAGAAGCCCGCGCAGCAGCATCGGCCGCGCCAGGGCCTCGAACAGGCGAAGCACCCTCTCAGGCCGCGGGCTTGGTCAGGTCGACCCCGTACCATTTCTCCGACAGCTTGGTCAGCGTGCCGTCATCCTGCATCGCCTTGACGATCTCGGCGATCTTGGCGTGCAGCTCCGGATCGCCCTTCTCGATCGCCACCGCCAGTGGCTCGTAGTACAGCGGCTCGCCCACCACCTTGATCGGGTAGCCGTTCTTGATCGCGCCCTGGATCGTCGGCAGCGCCGTCATCGCCGCGTCCAGCCGGGTGCCGTCGCCGAGCTTCAGGTCGTCCAGCGCCGGCACGTCGGTCTCGTAGGACTGGATCTTGGCGTCCTTGACCACGAATTCGAACTTCGGCGCGCCGGCGGCGTCGATCACCAGGTCGCCGCGCAGGTAGTTCTCATAGGTCGTGGCCGCGCCGACGCCGATCTTCTTGCCTGAGGCGTCGGCCGGCGTCTTGATCGTGGTGTTGGCCGAGTTCACCGCCAGCGCGGCCGGCGTGTAGTAGTAGATCGCCGGGAAGTCGAGCACCTCGGCCCGCGCCTTGGTCGGCGTCATCGACCCGACCGAGACATCCCAGCGCCCGGCCCATTTGCCGGAGACTATGGTCTCCCACCCCGGGGTGACGAACTCGATCGAGACGCCGAGGCGCTTGGCGATCTCGGTGCCGACATCGATGTCGAAACCTTCGAACTGGTTGCTGGCGTTGAGCGAGGATTGCGGCGGATATTCCGGATCCGTCGACATCACCATTTTCTTGTTCTGCATGATCCGGTCCAGCACGGCGCCGGCGAAGGCCGGGCTGGAGGACAGGACGCCCATGGCGGCGACGGCCAGGACGATGCTGCGCAGACGCATGTTCGGTCTCCCTGTTGCGCGGAGACGGCGCCTCTTCCGGACGTCCGCCCGCAGCCAGCCTAATCCCGGGCTGCCGCGCCGTACAGGGATCAGCGGGCGTCGAGCGGCACGGTTGCCGTGGCGGGCGCAACGCGCCCGGGCGCCGCCGCCGACACCGCCCGCCGGTGGGTGCCGAGCCGCGCCTCGAGCCAGGCGAAGGCCCGGACGATCAGCCAGGTCAGCACCAGATACATCAGCGCCGCGGTGATCAGCGGCTCATAGGTGCGGAAGGTCTGCGCCCGGATGATGTTGGCCTCGCCCATCAGGTCGCGCACGGTGATGGTGAAGACGATGGCGCTGGCCTTCAGCAGCAGCACCGTCTCGTTGGCGAAGACCGGCAGGCTCTGGCGCAGCGCAATCGGCAGCACGATCCGGCGCATCATCAGGCCGCGATGCATGCCGACCGAGCGCGCGGCCTCGACCTCACCCCGCGGCACCGCCTGGATGGCGCCGCGCAGCACCTCGCCCGAATAGGCGGCGGTGCTGATGCTGAGCGAGATCACCGCGCACCACATCGGCTCGCGCAAAATCGGCCACAGCACGCTGTGCCGCACCGCCGGGAACTGCGCCAGGCCGTAATAGATCATGAACATCTGCACGATCAGCGGCGTGCCGCGGATGAACAGGATGAACAGGAAAGCCGGCGCCTTCAGCCACCAGCGCCGCGACACACGGGCCAGCGCCACCGGCACCGCCATCGCGTTGCCGCAGACCATCGACGCCGCCACCAGGATGATGGTGACGACGACGCCGTTCAGCAGGTTGCCGACGATGCGCTGGACGAAGTCGAGATCCATCGCTCAGCGCCCCTGGAAGCCACGGCCATAGGCGCGCTCGGCCAGCTGGAACAGCCCGACCGAGGCCATCGTCATCAGCAGGAAGATCACGGCCACCACGGCGTAGAAGGTGAAGGGCATGCGCGTGGTGGCGGCGGCCGTGGCGGCGCTGCCCAGCAGGTCGCGGATGCCGACGACGCTGATCAGCGCGCTGTCCTTCAGCACCACGACCCAGAGATTGCCGAGCGCCGGCAAGGCGAAGCGCATCGCCTGGGGCAGCACCACGCGGAAGAACATCACCCGCGGCGGCAGGGCCAGCGACTTCGCCGCCTCGACCTGCCCGGGCGGCACCGCCAGGATGGCGCCGCGGAACACCTCGGTCGCATAGGCGCCGGAGACGAAGCCGAGCGAGGCAACGGCGGCGGCGAAGGCGTCGATCTCCACCGTCACCCCCGGCACCACCAGCCCGATCAGCGATCGCAGCGCGGTGGTGCCGCCGTAATAGACGAACAGGATGATCAGGATGTCCGGCACGCCGCGGACGATGGTGGTGTAGGCGTTGCCCAGGGCCCGGACGGGACGGGGCCCGGCCAGCTTGGCCCAGGCCCCGAGCAGCCCGAGCAGCAGCCCGACCAGGTAGGAGGCGATGGCGATCTCGATCGTCACCACCGCCCCGGCCAGGAGCTGCGCCCCCCACCCCTTCTCCCCGAAGCCCAGCAGGACGGCGAGCTCGTCCATCCCCGCGGCCTCAGCCGTAGATGTCGAAGCTGAAATACTTGTCGTTGATCTTCTTGTAGACGCCGTTGGCCCGGATCGCCTTGATCGCCTCGGAGAACCTGGTGGCCAGCGGGTCGCCCTTGCGCACCGCGATGCCGGCGCCCGCCCCCAGCAGCGGGTCGCGGATCGGCTGGCCCTTGGCCTCGAAATCGGCGCCTTCCGGCGACTTCAGGAAGCCGTCCAGCAGCGCCACCGAATCCGCCAGCAGCAGGTCGACGCGCCCGGCGATGAGGTCGAGATTGGCATTCTCCTGCGTGTCATAGGTCTTGATCGTGACGATGCCCTTGTACTTCGCCTCGATATAGTTGGCATGGATGGTCGAGACCTGAACGCCGACGGTCTTGCCCTTCAGCCCGTCCGGCGAGATGTCGATCGTCTCGCTCTTCGGGCCGATGAAGATCGCCGGCGAGTCGTAGTATTTGTCGCTGAAATCGACGACCTGCTTGCGCTCGTCGGTGATCGACATCGAGGCGACGATGGCGTCGAACTTCTTCTCCTGCAGCGCCGGGATGATGCCGTCCCAGCTTTGCAGCACCCATTCGCACTTGACCTGCATCTGGGCACAGAGGGCGTCGGCGATCTCGATCTCGAAGCCGTTGAGCTTGCCCTGGGCGTCGACCCAGGTGAAGGGCGGGTAGGATTCCGGCGTGGTGCCGATGCGCACCACCTCCTGCGCCGGGGCCGGGGCGGCGAGGCCGGCCAGGGCGGCGACCGCCAGGCAGGCGGCAAGGATCGGTCGGTTCATGGTCTGCGCTCCCTGTTTCTTGGTTCGACGGGTACCGCCCCTCAGGGTTCGAGGGGCCGGGCCTGGCGGTCGCGCTGGGCGACCGGCAGACCAGCTTCATCAGATCGTCGCCCGGCCGGGTGCGGCGATGCGCGCGGCGGGTCATCACCACGCCGGCCTGCGGCGCCCGCACCGGCACCCCGCCCCCCTCCTCGCCCGGCCGGACCAGGATCGTCGCCAGCAGGTCGCCGGCCTCGACCCGGTCGCCCGGCTTGCGGGCGAAGGAGATCGCCCCGCCCGCCGGCGCCTTGACCATCTCGACCCAGTCGAGCGGCACGGCCGGGCCCGACCAGCCGGCCAGCGGCCCGGCATCGCCGGCGACCACGCCGCGGCCCGCCAGGAAGCGGAACAGCCCGTCGGCATCGGATTCGGCCAAGCCGGCATCGACATCGGCCATGCCGCGCAGCTCGACCGTCGACACGGCGCGGCCGGCCAGGTCGCCGCTGCGCAGCCAGGGCGCGAGGCAGGCATCGTCGAAGGCGCCGCCGCCGTCGCCGTCCCACAGCAGCACGGTGTCCGCGCGCATAGCCGCCGCCAGGTCGGTCATGGCCGGCCACAGCGCCGTGGGAATGTAGAGATACAGCGGCGATTCGTCGTCGCAATGCAGGTCCAGCACGATCTCGCAGGGCATCGCCAGGCGCAGCAGCCGGGCCTTCAGCCGGTCGGTGGCGGTGACCACGGCATCGTCACCCGGCAGCAGCGACGGGTCGGGCCGCGGCAGCCGCGGGAAGCCGCGGTTGAAGTTGACCCGGCTGTCGAGCTCGTAGCGTCCCTGGCCGGTGCCGTGCAGCCATTGCTGCTGCCCGATCGGGTTGGCCCAGGGCACGATGGTGATGTCGCCGCGGATGTCGCCCGCCGCCTCGGCCCGGCGCAGCCGGGCGCAGAGCGCGTCGAGGGCGATGACGCCGGGCAGCTCCTCGGCATGCAGCGCCGCCTGGAGATAGGCGGAAGGCCCGCCGCCGCGGCCGCGGAAGCGCAGCACCGGGATCCGCCATTCGAGACCCGGCATGTCGCCAGGAATCACGCCCCAGGAATGGTCCATACCTGCCCTGCCCGGTCTTAGGATGGGAGCACGATCATGCCGCGCGCCTCAGGCGGCGTCGCTTGAAATCGGCCAGGATCTCGCGCGCCGCGTTGTGGCCCGGCGCCCCGGTGACGCCGCCGCCCGGATGGGTCCCCGACCCGCACATGTAAAGGCCCGGCACCGGCGCCCGGTAGTCGCCATGGCCCAGCACCGGCCGGGCCGAGAAGATCTGATCCAGCGACAGCGCGCCGTGGAAGATGTCGCCGCCCACGAGCCCGAAGGTGCGCTCGAGATCCAGCGGGCTGTTGATCTGGCGGCCCAGCACCGAGGCCTTGAAGTTCGGCGCCCAGGCATTGACCGTGTCGATGATCAGGTCGGCCACCGCTTCGCGATGGTCGTCCCAGCTGGCCCCGCCCGGCAGCTTCGGGTCGAAATGCTGGCAGAACAGGCTGGCGACGTGCTGGCCCGGCGGCGCCAGCGAGTCGTCCAGGGTCGACGGAATCAGCATCTCGACGATCGGCGTCTTCGACCAGCCGCCGGCCTTGGCGTCGAGATAGGCCTTGTCCATGTAGTCGAGGCTGGGGCCGAAGATGATGCCGCTGGTGTGATGGTCGGCCAGCTGCTTGCCCGGCAGGCAGGTGAAGTCCGGCAGCTCCGACAGCGCCACATTCATGCGGAAGGTGGCGGAACCACATTTGAAGCGGTCCATCCGTTCGCGGAAATCCTGCGGCAGCGCCGCCGGGTCGACCAGCTTGCCGTAGAGCAGCTTGGGGTTGAGGTTGGAGACGACGCAGCCGGCGCGGACGATGTCGCCGGCCTCGGTCACCACGCCGACGGCGCGGCCGCCCTCGACGATCACCTCGCGCACCGCGGCGTCGGTGCGGATCACGGCGCCGCGCGACGCCGCCGACTTGGCCATCGCCTGGGTGATCGCGCCCATGCCGCCGATGGCATGGCCCCACACGCCCTTCTTGCCGTTCACCTCGCCGAAAACGTGGTGCAGAAGGACGTAGCCAGTGCCGGCATGGCTGGGGCTGGCATAGTTGCCGACGATGCTGTCGAAGCCGAACAGGGCCTGCACCACCGGCGTCTCGAACCAGCCTTCCAGGATGTCGGTCGCCGATTTGGTGAACAGGTCCAAGAGGTCGCGCCGCATCACCATGTCGAGCTTGCGCAGCCGGTTGCCGAGCGAGCCGGCCTTGATCAGCTCCGGCAGCGCGCCGGACCAGCCGCCGCAGGCGACATTCGGCGGGGTGCGCAGCACGACGTCGCGCAGTACGTCGGCGATGACGTCGAGCCGGTCGCCATAGGCGTCATAGCGCTCGGCGTCGCGGGCCGAGAAGCGGGCGATCTCCGCCTTGGTGCGGCCCGGGCCGGACAGCAGGTAGCGGTGGTCGTCGACCGGCAGGAAGTTGGACAGCTTCCGCTCCACCACCTTCAGCCCGTGGCCCGGCAGGTCGAGGTCGCGGATCACCTTCGGGTTCAGCAGGCTGACCGTGTAGGAGGCGACGGAATTGCGGAAGCCGGGATGGAACTCCTCGGTCACCGCGGCGCCGCCGACGACCTTTCGCCGCTCCAGCACCGTCACCTTCAGCCCGGCCGCCGCCAGATAGGCGGCGCAGACCAGGCCGTTATGGCCCCCGCCGATGATCGCGACGTCGAAGACCTGTGTGTTCGCCATGAAGATCCGCCCGCCCTGTCTTTCTGCTTCTTATTCCGCCGCGAAGGCGGGCGCCTGCGAGGCCTTGCGCCGCAGGCTCCAGCCCGCCGGCGGCGGCCGGTGCAGCCGGCTCTCGGGGATCAGCCGGCGCATCGCCCGGGCGAAGCTGCGCAGGCAGACCTCGGTCTCGCCGAGCGGCCCGACGGTGTAGCTGGAGGAGCCCATGCCGGCCTGCACCCGGTCGATCAGCGTCTTGTCCTCGATGCTGACCCGGCGGTTGATCCGCCAGTTCAGGTAGCGCGCCGCCTTCATCTCCGGCCGGTGGTCCGGATGCACATAGGCGATCTCGCGGATCATCGTCTCGGTCGGCGAAACCGGGATGAACTGCATGAAGTCGATCTGGTCCGGATAGATGTCGAAGGCGACGTTGGGCCAGAGCTTGAAATAGGTCCACAGCCGCTGCCGCTCCGGCGGCAGGTGCGGCACCTCCGGCAGGAAGTGCTGATAGGCGCGCTCGGACAGCACGGCCGACGGCCGCTCCTGCAGCTGGCCCCACATCTTGTCGACCCAGGGCCGGGCTTCGACGCCGTAGCCGCGGCCGAACAGCCGGGTCAGCCCGGGATGGGCGACGGTGATGTGCAGCCCGTCGGAATAGTTGTCGGCAACGTTCTTCCAGTTGACCGCGCGCGGCCGCATCGTCACCCGGCCCAGCGGCACCATCTCCTCGATCCGGTAGGCCGCCATCTCCTCGGCATAGCCGCCCATCATCTCGGCCACGCTCGGCGTGCCGGGGGCCAGGCGGATGAAGATGAAGCCGCAGAACACCTCGTGCTCGACCGGGACCAGCCCGTGGCTGCCGAAGTCGAAATCGCCGTAGCTGGAGCGCTGCGGCATGCCGACCAGCCGACCATCATGCTCATAGGTCCAGGCGTGGTAGGGGCAGACGATGCGGCTGCCGCACTGGCCCTTCGGCCCGTCGAGCAGCCGCGCGGCGCGGTGCCGGCAGACATTGTGGAAGGCGCGCACCTGTCCGTCGCGGCCGCGCAGCACCACCACGTTCTCGCCCAGGAACTCGAAGGTGTGGAAGTCGCCCGCCTGCGGGATGTCGTTCAGGTGGCAGACCACCTGCCAGGAGGTGCGGAACACCGCCTCCTGCTCGACCGCGAAGAATTCCGGATCGCGGTACAGCCAGGCCGGCAGGCTGACATCGTCATCCGGTAGGCTCCCCTCGGCACGGCGGTGCATGGGTTCGATCATAGGCTGGCCTCCCGCGGCCTTTTGGCCGCCTTGTTATACGACCGTATAACAGTCCCGAAGAGGCGGTCAATCTCCTCGCGATCAATTTTCGTTGCCGCCGCGGCCGGGGCGGGTCATAGCGGCGGCGCGACGAAACTTCCGGGGATGGAGCCGGCGATGCGCTTCATCGAGACCTTCGACCTGTATCCCTTCCTCGACACGGTGGTCAGCCTGACGGCGGCCTTCGTGCTGGGCACGCTGATCGGCGCCGAACGGCAGTATCGCCAGCGCACCGCGGGCTTGCGGACCTGCGTCCTGGTCGCGGTCGGCGCCGCCGCCTTCGTCGACCTTGCCGCCCGCATCGCCGGCAGCGCCGAGGCGGTGCGCGTCATCTCCTACGTCGTCTCCGGCATCGGCTTCCTCGGCGCCGGCGTGATCATGAAGGAGGGAATGAATGTCCGCGGCCTGAACACCGCGGCGACGCTGTGGTGCTCCGCCGCCGTCGGCGCCTGCGCCGGCGTCGACATGGTGGCCGAGGCGACGCTGCTGACCGCCTTCGTCATCGCCGGCAACACGCTGCTGCGGCCGCTGGTCAATGCCATCAACCGCATCCCGTTCGACGAGCGGGCATCGGAGGCGACCTATGAGGTGCGGGTGACCACCACCCCGGCCGCCATGCCGGCCGTGCGCGAGCGGCTGCTGGACCAGCTGCAGGCGGCGCGCTACCCGGCCAGCGACGACGAGGTGATCGAGCGCGGCGAAGAATCGGTCGAGATCGTCGCCACGCTGGTCTCAACCGCGGTCGACCCGAAAGAGCTGGAGGCGCTGGTCGCCCGGCTCGGCAAGCAGCCCGGCGTCAGCCATGCGAGCTGGGAAGCCAGCACCAAGGACTGATCACCGGCAAGGCAAGTGTTACCCGTCATTGCGAGCGCAGCGAAGCAATCCAGGGGCCGGTGCGAACCGGCCCCTGGATTGCTTCGTCGGCTTCGCCTCCTCGCAATGACGCGTTATGAAGGCCTCCTCACCGCTCCCGCGCTGCGCCCTCCGGCGGGCGGTCGATCAGCCGCTCGATCTCGGCCATCGCCCCGGCCGGCAGCGGCCCCTTCTCCAGCGCGCCGACATTCTCCCGCACCTGCGCCACCGACCGGAAGCCAGGGATCGGCAGGGTGCGCGGCGACTTGGCCCAGAGCCAGGCGAGAGCCCCCTGCGCCAGGGTCCGGCCGTCGGCGGTCAGCAGGTGCCGGATCCGTTCCAGCCGGTCGGCGAAGTCCGGCACCACCCTTCCGTCCTTGAAATAGTCCATCCAGCCGAAGGTGTTGGATCGGACGTCGCCCGCCGGCAACGCCTGCCCGGCCGCGAACTTGCCTGTCAGCAGCCCCATGGCCAGCGGCGAGCGGTTGATCGAGATCAGTCCGTGCCGCTCGGCCACGCCGGACAGGCTCGGCGCGTCGAAGAACAGGTTCATGCCGTGCTGCACGGCGACGAAGCCGTCGCGCCCGGCATGGGCGGCCGCCCGCTCTGGATAATCGGTGCTCCAGCCATAGGCGCCGACGGCGCCGGCGGCGCGGAGCCCGTCCAAGGCATCGAACGCTTCGCCGGCCCGGTCGATCGCCATCGTGTTCAGATGCAGCTGCACCAGGTCCAGCCGGTCGCGCCGCAGCCGGCGGCGCGAGGCGTCGACCGCGGCCAGCACCTCCTGGCGCAGATCGCCCTCCTCGATGCTGCCAATGTACTGCTTCGTCGCGGGATCGAAGCGGTTGCCCAGCTTGGTCGCGACCACGACATCGTCATGGCCTTCGAGGGCCTGGCCCAGCACTTCCTCGGAATGGCCGGCGCCATAGACGTCGGCGGTGTCGAAGACGCGGATGCCGAGGTCGACGGCGCAGCGGATCGCCTCGGCCGACTCCGCGTCGTCGACCGTGCCGTAGCCGAGCGGCGTATCGCCGGCAAAGAACGGCCCGCCGATCGCCCAGCAGCCGAGACCGAGGCGAGGCACCTCCCGCCCGTCCCACAGGCGGATCACCGGATGCGGCGCGGCGCGGTCGGTCATGGCGCTCTCCCTTTTCAGGATCGAAAAGAATGTCGATCAATCAGGAGCAGGCTATCGGCTATGCTCGGGCCTCGGAACATCCATGGCTGCAATGAGCGATTCAGAAATGAAAAGCTTGGTCGATTGGGAGGATATCCGCCTGTTCCTGGCCGTGGCCCGCGGCGAGGGGCTGAGCGGCGCGGCCCGGCAGGCGGGGCCCAGCCCGGCAACGCTGGGGCGGCGGATGACGGCGCTGG
>NZ_JANX01000037.1 GCF_000767795.1 Inquilinus limosus MP06
GGCCTGGCCCAGCTGGCGGCGCAGATGACCCTGCCCGGCATACCCGACCTGTACCAGGGCACCGAGGAGTGGGACCTGTCGCTGGTCGACCCGGACAACCGCCGCCCGGTCGACTGGGACCGGCTGTCCCGCCAGCTCGACGCCGTCGCCGAGGCTGACCCCGCCGCGCTGGCGGAGTCCTGGCCGGATGCGCGGGTCAAGCACGGGCTGGCGGCGCGGCTGCTGCGCCTGCGCCGCGAGGATCCGGAGCTGTTCGCCCGCGGCGACTATGCCCCGGTCGAGGCCGAGGGGCCGGCGGCGGCGCATGTCGTGGCCTGGCGCCGGTCGCTGGACGGGCGGCACCTGGTGGTGGCCGTGCCGCGCCTGGTGGCCGGCCGGCTGAACGGAGCTTTGGGCCTGACCGGCTTCGACGGCACCGCGGTGCCGCTGCCGGCCGGGCCTGGGGATGGGGGTGGTGAGCGGGGGATTGGAGGCAGCCGGGCCGATCTCGGCCCCGTCTTCGGCCGGCTGCCGGTGTTCCTGCATCATCTCGGAGGTCGTGATGGTCAATAGAGTGTTACGGGTGATCTCGAATCCCGAGGCGACACCCGCCCTGCCCGGCCTTCCCTTGCCTCGCGGCCCGGGCGCCGACGAGCCGCGGCGCGAGCATTTCGAGCGGCTCGGCCTGGCGGTCGCGGCTTCCCTCGGCGAGCGGGTCGAGCTGACGGGCTGCTTCGCCGAACGGGTCGATCTGCGCGTCGTCGCCCGCCCGCCGGAAGATGACGAGGAGCCGGCCGCGGTGGTCTGGGACGTGCTGGGCCACTGGCGCAAGCGACGCCGCCTGTGCCTGCGGCCGGTCGATGTCGACGAATGGCTGGGGCTGCGCGCCGTCGACGCCTTCGCCCTGCTGCGCGGCCTGCGGAACGATGCGCTGGCCGAGGCGTTGGGGCCGACGGCGGCCACCGACGTGTTCGACTGGCGCGGCCACCGGGTGCTCAACCCCTTCCGCGACCGCTTCGGCAACGAGACCAGCCCGGCGAGCGAATACGGGGCGGATTACCGGCTGTGGCGCGCCCGCTGGCGCGAGGCGCTGTGAGCGACCGACGTCAGATCCGGAGGAAGGACTTTGCATGAGAGAGCGCATGGCCAAGCCCAACGAGTCCCCCCTCCCCTCGCGGGAGGGGGTTAGGGGGAGGGGGTTCTCTCGGTCCGAACCGGCCTGATCGGGCAAGCCGGCTCTTCGTGCAGATCGGAGTGGCCACCCATTCGCGCGCGGACGCGCGCAGCCCCTCCCCCTACCCCCTCCCGCAAGGGGAGGGGGGACAAAAAGGAAATCGATCCAAGCATTCTGTATGATCGGCCGGCGAGAGGGGAACCAGATGACACGGCGTGCGCAACCGGCTGTCCGGGTGCTGGAGGGACAGCCCTTCCCGCTCGGCGCCACCTGGGACGGGCTGGGCGTGAACTTCGCCCTGTTCTCGGCCAACGCCACCAAGGTCGAGCTGTGCCTGTTCGACCAGGACGGCCGGCGCGAGATCGCGCGCGTCGAGCTGCCGGAATACACCGACGAGGTCTGGCACGGCTACCTGCCCGACGCCCGCCCCGGCACGGTCTACGGCTATCGCGTGCACGGCCCCTATGAACCGGCGGCGGGGCACCGCTTCAACCCGAACAAGCTGCTGCTGGACCCCTATGCCAAGCGGCTGGTCGGCGAGCTGGCCTGGGACGATGCGCTGTTCGGCTACACCATCGGCGCGGCGGAGGAGGATTTGTCCTTCGACACCCGCGACAGCGCCGCCTTCATGCCGAAATGCCGGGTGGTGGACCCCGCCTTCACCTGGGGCCGGTCGCAGCCGCCCTCGGTCGCCTGGGACCGCACCATCGTCTATGAGCTGCATGTCCGCGGCTACACCATGCGCCACCCGGCGGTGCCCAAGGCCCAGCGCGGCACCTTCGCCGGCCTGGCCCGGCCGGAGGTGGTGCGGCACCTGCGTGACCTCGGCGTCACCACGGTCGAGCTGATGCCGGTGCACGCCTTCGTCCAGGACCGGCACCTGCTGGAGCGGGGCCTGAGCAATTTCTGGGGCTACAACACCATCGGCTTCTTCGCGCCGCATCCGCGCTATTCCGCCACCGGCGAGACCACCGAGTTCAAGGAGATGGTGGCCCGGCTGCACGATGCCGGGCTCGAGGTCATCCTCGACGTCGTCTACAACCACACCGCCGAGGGCAATGAGCGCGGCCCCACCCTCTCCTTCAAGGGCATCGACAACGCCTCCTACTACCGGCTGGCGGAGGACAAGCGCTACTACATCAACGACACCGGCACCGGGAACACGCTGAATCTCAGCCACCAGCGGGTGCTGCAGATGGTGACCGACAGCCTGCGCTACTGGGCCACCGAGATGCGGGTGGACGGCTTCCGCTTCGACCTCGCCACCATCCTCGGCCGCGAGCCCTACGGCTTCGACGAGGGCGGCGGCTTCCTCGACAGCTGCCGCCAGGACCCGGTGCTGGAGAGCGTCAAGCTGATCGCCGAGCCCTGGGACCTCGGCCCCGGCGGCTACCAGGTCGGCGGCTTCCCGCCCGGCTGGGCCGAGTGGAACGACCGCTTCCGCAACACTGCGCGCGCCTTCTGGAAGGGCGACGAGGGCAAGGTGGCCGACCTGGCCTCCCGCCTCGCCGCCTCGGGCGACCTGTTCAACCGCCGCGGCCGCCGGCCCTGGGCCAGCGTCAACTTCATCACCGCCCATGACGGCTTCACCCTGAACGACCTGGTCTCCTACAACGACCGGCACAACGAGGCGAATGGCGAGGACAACAAGGACGGCCATTCCGACAACCTGTCCTGGAACTGCGGCGCCGAGGGCCCGACCGGGGACTCTGGGGATGGGCCGGCGATCCGCGCCCTGCGCGAGCGGCAGAAGCGCAACCTGCTGGCGACGCTGCTCTTGTCCCAGGGCACGCCGATGCTGCTGGGCGGCGACGAGTTCGGCCGCACCCAGCAGGGCAACAACAACGCCTATTGCCAGGACAACGCCATCGGCTGGGTGGATTGGGAGGCGATCGACGCCGACGGCCGCGCCTTGGCCCCGTTCGTGCGCCGGCTGATCGCGCTGCGCCAGCGCTTCCCGGTGCTGCGCCGCAGCCGCTTCCTGACCGGCGTCTACAATGAGGAGCTGGACGTCAAGGACGTGGCCTGGCTGCGCCCGGACGGGCAGGAGATGGCGAATGGCGACTGGACCAACGGGCAGACCCGCTGCCTGGGCATGCTGATCGACGGCCGCGCCCAGCCGACCGGCATCCGCCGCCGCGGCTCCGAGGCGACGCTGTTGCTCCTCCTGAACGCCCACCACGAGCCGGTGCCCTTCCTGCTGCCGGAGGTGCCGGACGGCGCCTTCTGGACTGCCCTGGTCGACACGGCCGACCCGGAAGCGCCGCCGAAGGGCCGGCTGCCGGCGGGCGAGACCTTCGACCTGCAGGGCCGGGCCTTGGTGCTGCTGTCGGCGCAGACGGGGGTGTGAGAAGCTCGCTACGACTTGGCTATGTTCTTCGGGATCTAGATTGGGTCGGGGGGCCTCTCCTAGGACGAGCGGGACGGTCGCTAGGTGTTTGGCGACGATATGTATGCTCGGTTGAAGTGAGAGCCTTAACCCGCCTACGAGCTTCGACAATCTGCTCGTAGATAGGATTCGACGGAGGAGAGACTCGACTTGCATCAATTTTTAACACATATCGAACAAATATATCCCTTGCCTCCAGGAAAGCCCGGGAATGCACTCTTTTTCTAATTTCGTCTCTAGTAGATATCTCATTTATTCCAGTAACGAGAGACATTTGCTCAACATAGACCGTTGAATTCAACATAAGATCGATATGAGCGACGCCACTGTCTTTTATTGCAATTTTATCACTGGATCCTATTTGCTTTATGTTTGGATCAAGAGCTTCAACAAGACGTCGATCGTACAAACGCCGTAAACATTGCAAAACGAGATCTTCAGAAACTCCACATGATTCAAAGAAATCGCAAAGCTCTGATACAAGCCAATGACGATATTCTACATTATCATCTCTAATACTGTTCATACGTTGACGCAAAACCCATAATACATAAAAAGCCAAAAGCGGAGATTCTGGTTTTCTATGATTTGTGTAAAATAAATTAGAAATAAATTCGTTTTCGGATTCGCTAAATCTATCGTATTCTCCTTTTATCAAAGCTCGATGAGTTCGGTATTGATCTGTCGTCACCCCCTTCCCACCGAACTTTGATCTGATTATATCGTCAATTTTAATTTCTGGAGATAAAAAAATTCTTTCTGCCAATTTCAACATCCTGCGGATATCGAAATTTCCGAGACGCCCGATTAATCCTGAAACATAATCATTTTCAACAAAAACCTTTCCAACGGCTTCTGCCAACATAGCTAGGTCGTTTATCTCGACCAGAAAACCTTTCCTCGAAAAATATGATTTCGCAGCCTTGGGTTCCGACTTAAGCTTTAATTTCAAAAAATCCACCCGTCTTGATATGATCTCCTTAGCATCTGGAACGGGCAGGTAAAAATTTCGAGCATTATAACTTTGTAAGGCTCCTGCTTTCGATAGCCTCCATACCGTCCTGTCCGTTATAGGAACTATGTTAAAAACTGGAGCAGCGCTCTCCAAAGAGTGAGCTAATTGATATACAGAATCTTGTATTTCGATCGGAAACTGATCCGTATTGTCAAAAACAAGACAAGGCAATCGAGACTGCCCTCTTGACGCCCAATCAAGAAGCATCCGAACATATTCATCTGGATTGTTTTCTCTTCTAGCCTCCATGTGATTGCCAAATTCGATTTTGAAGGCTTCTTTGTCTCTTTCGTATAGAGGCTTTCGAGAACCATTAATCCATCTTAGATATTCCTTAAAAAATATACCTTGGAGCTCGTCGTACGAAGGAGGATCACTTGCACATACACCAGCTTCCAATACCCCCCTTAACTGCCTCAGCATCCAAGATACTGTACCGGCCGGGTCACCGTGATAGTTTGCCAAATCTACATTTGCAACAACACATTTATCTCGAATCCCAAGCGGAAGTACATGATTAAAAAATCTATCGATGAATGTAGATTTTCCTGAACCTTTATTTCCTATAAGAAGTACGGTTTCAGATTTCTGTGATGTTATAGCACGCTCTATCTCCGCCTGAAGCGCACCTCCATGGCCAGTATTTATTTGCTGAATATTATTTAGAACTTTTTGTATTATTTTTTGCAACTCCAAATCAGCTTTTCTACTCTCATTTGTCTCAACGAAACAATCTCGCAACATTTCTCGATCTTGTTCATCGGAAAGTCGAGAAAAAAATTGTGAAAACAATAAGGCAGCATCATTAGCTAACGGATCTCGAGTTTTCATTCGAGCTTCTTCTGGATTAAACACACAAAATTGTTGCTCCGAACCTTCAACTATTAAACCTTCCGCACTGTTCATGTGCGCTATATTTCTTCTATCTATCGCAGCGCCAGGAGATATTAGTTCCATATACCTAGCAAAATTATTTACTATCGATTCAAATTTCGGAAATAATATACCCTTCCCTTCCAATGGAGGTTTTCCATCGGTTCTCGAGGCTTTGAAAAATAACCATACTTCTCCATCTGTCACTGCAGCTAATGCAACTCCTTTATCCATTGCATAAGCTAAAGCCTGTCGTACCCCATCTATCATTGGACGCACAACCGGCCCAGATAAGCTAACATAAGACATCTCGACAGATTTAGTTTCTGGCTCAAGAAGGCCAACTCGTTTTGCTTCTATTACTATGGCTCCACGCCTTTCCCCTATGGTCAAAAGATAGTCAATATACCCTTTTGAGGCAACATATGGTTCCGTGAATACAGAATCACGCTTCCATCCAAGTACTTCAAATAACAGCCTATCAATTATCTTTAACCTTGTGTCACTCTCATTCGGTCTTTCGGATATTGCAGCGAAAAATTCTGACTTTATTGACATGAGCTTTTCGAAAGCTTGATCTATTTCGTTATGCATTTAACCTCCGTATATAAGCTCCCTTATTTACCTATGAGGAATACAGGAGCATGCCCCCTCCCGTGGGCGGAAAGGAGGTATTCTATCATAGCTATCGGAGCCTCGCCCATTGCAGTTGCCAACGTCATGGCCATTCCATGGCATCGAAGATCGGACATTTGCGCAAATGCGTAGAGATGGTCGTGCCGCATCAGCGCCGAGAACTCGTCGACACAGTCACAGCGAGCCTTCTGCTTGCGCCCTACCGTCCCGCATATACTCGGGCCTTCGATCCTCTCAACCTTATCTGAAGGACTCACCCCATGCCCCTCCTCCCCGCCGAGCTTGCCTGGTACGTCACCGGCCGCTTCTACCAGGTCGAGGAGGGCGGGCCGGTGGCGGATTACGGCTATTTCCTGCACCTGCCCTTCCTCGACGTGCCGCTGTTCCACGGCAAGCGGAGCGAAGGCACCGCCCATTTCACCTTCGCCGCCGAGCCGTTCCAGGCGCATGGCGTCGGCAATGGCGGGCTGCAGCTCGGGGTCGACCCGGTCGGCAGCTTCTCGCTGTACCTGCAGCGCGAGCCGGCCGGCACCTTCGACGACCCGGACTCCTTCGCCCGGGGCGAGCGCATCGCCACCTTCCGCCGCGCCAGCCTGGTGGTCGGCACCACCGTCACCGGGCCTGACGGCGCCAAGACCGTGCCGCTGGTCGGCACCAACGTGTTCTCCGCCCGGCTGGTCGACAGCACGCCCTTCGACTTCGCCGGCGGCCGCCACGACATCGCCGAGCATCTCGGCGCCGGCGTCACCCAGTTCGGCACCGCCGCCGGCACGCCGGTCGCGCCGGCGCCGCCGGGCTTCACCCTCGTTGTGCCCTTCACCGGCTCGGCCATCGCGCTGGGACGTTAGGCGGCGGGCACCCTATCTCTGCTGCTCACTAGGCACAAATTCCGATCAACCCGGTTGACGCCGCTGCCGTCCGATGATGGGATCGCGGGCGGAATAAGACCCTATTTGCATAAGTCATTTTCGATGATGCGGATTGTCGCGGCGGCTTAGAGCCGGAGCCCCCGGCATCGCGCGATTTTCAGGAGGCCGTCGATGAGAAGCGCATTTCGCTTCAGCCAGTTCCATTACCGCTTCTACACCGTCGGGCTGGTCGCCTTCACCCTGTCCCAGGTCCTGCTGACCTATCAGGGGTTTCGGCTGCCCGGCTGGCTGCGCTTCACCCAGTCGGCCGCCGGCGCCTTCGCCACCGAGCTGCTGGCCCTGCTGTGCTTCCTGGCCTTCGCCTATTTCTCCTACCGGCAGATCCAGGTGATCGAAGGCGTGTCGCGAGGATCGGTCGATCTGGCGAGATGGATCTTCCGCGGCCTGGGCAGCCTCGCGGTCCTGCTGTTCCTCGCCGTCCAGCTCACGCCCGTCGACATCTGGATGCGCCTGACGGCGCTGTGCGCCAGCGGATAGCGACCTGCAGCATGGTATGACTGGAGAACCATCGAAGTCGCCGCAACCCGAGGACCGAATGCAGGAGATCCCGATCCGGAGCGTCGCCGTCTCCGTCGTCGTCATCCGCCGCGCCGTGGCCGGGCCGCAGGTGCTGCTGCTGCGCCGCACCCGATCGCTGGCCGGGGAGTGGTGCCAGGTCACCGGCGCGGTCGAGCCCGGCGAGACCGGCTGGCAGGCGGCGCTGCGGGAGACAAGGGAGGAAACCGGGCTGGTGCCGGAGCGGCTGTATTCCGCCGATATCTGCGAGCAGTTCTACGAGGCCGAGCGCAACGTCATCAGCCTGCTGCCGGTCTTCGTCGCCGTCGCGGCGCCGGACGTCGCGGTGCGGCTGAACGCGGAGCACAGCGAATTCCGCTGGGCCGGCTTCGGCGAGGCCGCCGGGATGGTGCCCTTCGCCGGCCAGCGCCACGTCCTGCGCCATGTCGAGCAAGAGTTCGTGCAGCGGGAGCCGAGCCGCTGGCTGCTGATCCAGCCGCGCGGCTAGCCCCCGCTCCTCGCCTCAGGACGCCGGCACGGTCTTCAGATAGGCGATGATGTCCGCCCGGTCCTGGGCGTTGGCGATCGGCGGCGCCGCCATCTTGGTGCCCGGCACCGCCTTGGCCGGGCCGGCCAGGAAGGCGTCCAGCGTCGCCTCGTCCCAGGTCTTGCCGTAGGCGGCCATGGCCTTGGAATAGGTGTAGCCGGCCACCGTGCCCGCCACCCGGCCGACCACGCCGGACAGGTGCGGGCCCAGCTTGTTCTGGTCGGTCACCGTGTGGCAGGCGGCGCAGCGCGAGAACAGGGTCCGGCCCCGCGCCGCGTCGCCATCGGCCAGGGCCGGCGCGGCGGCGGCGATCAGGAGGGCGGCCAGAGCCCAATGCGACACTCTCATTCTCATCTCCGCTTCGGGGATCAGGCTTTCAGCAGCTCGGGGTCGATCGGCAGGGTGCGGATGCGCTTGCCGGTGGCGGCGAAGATCGCGTTGGTCACCGCCGGGGAGACGATGGCGGTCGCCGCCTCGCCCAGCCCGCCCGGCGCCTCGGCGCTGCGCACCAGATGCACCTCCATCACCGGCACCTCGTCGATCCGCATCGGCAGATAGGTGTCGAAATTCGCCTGCTCCACCCGCCCGTCCTTGAAGGTGATGGCGCCGTGCAGCGCCGCGGTCAGGCCGAACAGCGTGCCGCCCTGGACCTGCGCCTCGACCGTGTCCGGGTTGACCACCAGGCCGCAATCGACGGCGCAGACGATGCGGCGGACACGGACCGATCCGTCGGCCGCCACCTCCACCTCCGCCACCTGCGACAGGTAGCTGCCGAAGGCGAACTGGACGGAGATGCCGCGCCCCTGCCCCTTCGGCAGCGGCGAGCCCCAGCCGGCCTTCTCCGCCGCCAGCGTCAGCACGGCCAGCGCCCGCGGATTGTGGCCCAGCAGCGCCTTGCGGTACGCGACCGGGTCCCGCCTGGCCGCCGCCGCCAGCTCGTCGATGAAGCTCTCGACCACGAAGACGTTGTGCACCGGGCCGACGCCGCGCCAGAAGGCGGTCACCACGCCGGGCGGCTCGACCCGGACATAGTCGACATGGATGGTGTCGAAGGCATAGGGCGGCTGCGCGGCGCACTCGACCGCGTCGAAATCATAGCCGTCCTTGAACAGCGGCGGGATGTAGCGCGCGACCACGGAGGAGCCGGCGATGCGATGGGTCCAGGCCACCGGCCGCCCGTCCGCGTCCAGCCCGGCCGACACCCGGTCGTAGTAGTACGGCCGGTACAGGTCGTGCTGGATGTCCTCCTCCCGGCTCCACACCACCTTCACCGGGCCGTCGACCTGCTGCGCCACCTTGACGGCGGTGAGGGTGCCGTCCGCCTCCAGCCGCCGGCCGAAGCCGCCGCCGATCAGGTGGTTGTGGACCTGCACCTTCTCCTTCGGCAGCCCCAGCAGCCCGGCGACCAGGGCCTGGGTCAGGGTCGGGGCCTGGGTGCCGACCCAGATCTCGCAGCCGTCCTTCCGCACATGGACGGTGCAGTTCATCGGCTCCATCGCCGCATGGGCCAGGAAGGGCAGCTGGTACACCGCATCCAGCCGCTGCGCCGCGCCGGCCAGGGCCTTGTCGGGGTCGCCGTCATGGCGCGCGACCACGCCGGGCTTGGTCGCGGAATCCGCCTCCAGCGCGCGCACGATGTCGGCGCTGCTGACGGCGGCGTTCGGGCCGTCATCCCACTGAATGGCCGCGGCCTCCAGCCCCTTCCGGGCCGCGCCCATATGGTCGGCGACCACGGCCACGGCCTCGTCGGTCCTCACCACCTGGTGCACGCCCTTGACCGCCATCGCCGCGGCCTCGTCCACCGATTTCGGCGTGCCGCCGCGGACCGGTGAAATCGCGATCGCCGCCACCTTCAGGCCCGGCAGCCGGACGTCGATGCCGTACTGCGCCGTGCCGTTGACCTTGGCCGGCGTGTCCAGCCGCTTCGCCGGGGTGCCGACCAGGGTGAAGTCCTTGGGGGCCTTCAGTGCGATCGTCTTCGGATCCGGCGCCGGCAGCTGGGCCGCCGCATCGGCCAGCTCGCCATAGCCGAGGGACCGCTTGCCGTCGGTGACCTGGCCGAGCTGCGCCTTGAGGGTCGACGGGTCGACGCCCCACTGCTTGGCCGCGGCGGTCACCAGCAGCATGCGCGCCGCGGCGCCGGCCTGGCGCAGCGGCGTCCAGAAGGCGCGGACGGAGGAGGAGAGCCCCGTGGTCTGCACATGCAGCATCGGGTTGGCGTAGAGCGCGTCGTCCGGCGGCGAATGCTCGAGCCGGACCTGGTCGAGCCCGACCTCCAGCTCCTCCGCCAGCAGCATGGCGTGGGCGGTGTAGGTGCCCTGCCCCATCTCCGCCATCGGCATCACCAGCGTCACCAGGCCCTGGCGGTCGATGCGGATGAAGGCGTTGGGCGCGAAGCCGGACGTCGCTCCGGCCAAGGCCGGGCGCAGCGACGGCGGCAGGGCGACGGTCAGGGCCAGCCCGCCGCCGACGGCGGCGCCGACCTTGAGGAAGCCGCGGCGGCCGAGGGTGCGCGAACCATCGGGCATGATCCGTCCCTCCCCTACGCCGCGGCCTTGTGGATCGCGGCGCGGATCCGCTGATAGGTGCCGCATCGGCAGACATTGCCCGACATCGCCGCGTCGATGTCGTCGTCCGTCGGCTTCGGCGTGTCCTTCAGCAGCGCCGCCGCCGACATGATCTGGCCGGACTGGCAGTAGCCGCACTGCACCACCTCCAGCTCCAGCCACGCCTTCTGCAGCGCCGCGCCCTGCGGCGTCTGCCCGACCGCCTCGATCGTCGTGATCGCGCTGTCGCCGATGCTGTCGACCGTGGTGATGCAGGACCGCGTCGCCGCGCCGTCGACATGCACGGTGCAGGCGCCGCACAGCGCCTGGCCGCAGCCGAACTTCGTCCCGGTCATGCCGAGCACGTCGCGCAGCACCCACAACAGCGGGGTGTCGCCGTCGACATCGACCTCATGCGGTGTGCCGTTGATCTTCAACGTGAAAGTCATGGCGCTCCTCGCGTGCTCCGCCCTCAACCGGGATGGAATCGCGCAAGCCTAGCTTGTTCGAGGATGCCGATTGATCCCCGAACCCTGGCATCAGAATTCAGGAATCCCGAACGTTCGGCCGGCCGCGGTCCTCCTTCTGGACCGGCGGCTCCGCCGTCATCGCATCGGCGAATTTCCGCATCAGCCGCACCAGTTCGTCGAACTCCCGCGGATCCCAGCTGCCGAAGACGGCGCGGCCGATGCGGTCGCGCGCGGCATCCACCCGGTCGGTCATCGCCTTGCCCCTGGCGGTGATCACCGCCTCCCGCACCCGGCGGTCGGCGGCGCTGGCCCGGCGCTCGACCAGGCCGAGCTCCTCCAGCTTCGCCACCTGGCGGCTGACGGTGGTGTAGTCGCGGCCCACCCGGTCGGCCATCTCGACCACGCCGATCGGCCCGAACCGGCCGATCCCGACCAGCAGCGGGAACAGCGCCCGGTCGAGCGGAATCCCGGCCTCGCGGATCAGCACCTCGTCGCGCTGCGGCCGGTTCATCACGGCGACGATGTCGAGCAGCGCCCCGTGCAGTTCCCGCAGCCTTTCGCTAATATGTGTATTTTGCACATTTTTGCTTGCCGCCATCGCGAGTCCTCCATATATGTGCATTATACACACATTTCTTCCTCGAAGGGACACCGTCATGAAGGCCGCCATCGTCCGCGGGCCCGGGCTGACGCCCGCCTATGCCGATTTCGCCGAGCCGGTGCCGGAGGCGGGCGAGGCCCGCATCGCCGTCACCGCCGCCGCCATCAGCCCCGTGGTCAAGGGCCGCGCCTCGGGCACGCATTACAGCTCGTCCGGCCAGTTCCCCTTCGTCGCCGGCCTCGACGGGGTCGGCCGGCTCGACGACGGGCGCCGGGTCTATTTCATCATGCCGCGAGCGCCCTTCGGCAGCATGGCGGAGCGGGCGGCGGCGCCGGCGGCGCACTGCCTGCCGCTGCCCGACGATCTCGACGACATCACCGCCGCCGCCATCGCCAATCCCGGCATGTCGTCCTGGGCGGCGCTGGCCGAGCGGGCCCGGCTGCAGGCCGGGGAGACCGTGCTGGTCAACGGCGCCACCGGCACGTCGGGCCGGCTGGCCGTGCAGATCGCCCGGCATCTCGGGGCGCGGAGGGTGATCGCCACCGGCCGCGACGCCGAGGCCCTGCACGCGGTCGTGGCCCTAGGCGCCGATATCACGATCCCGCTCGGCGTCGAGGATGTGGCGGAGCGCTTCCAGGCGCAGTTCGCCGAAGGGGTGGATGTCGTCCTCGACTATCTGTGGGGACCGAGCGCGGCAAAGCTGCTGGCCGCCGGCGCCAAGGCCGGGCCGGAGGGCAGGCCGATCCGCTTCGTCCAGATCGGCGCGGTCAGCGGGGCCGAGATCCCCTTGCCCAGCGCCGTGCTGCGCGCCTCGGCGATCGCGCTGATGGGCAGCGGCATCGGCAGCGTGCCGCCCGACCGCATGATCGCGGCCATCGGCGGCGTGCTGCAGGCGGCCGGGCCCGCCGGCCTCCGCATCGCCACGACGCCGGTGCCGCTAGCGGAGGTCGGGCAGGCCTGGAACCGCGACGACGGCCGGCGCACGGTGCTCACCATCGGGCTGGCCGCCTGAGATGCGCCCGATCCTGCCGGTCTTCGTCATCGTCTGCCTCGACGCGGCCAGCAGCGGGGCCGTCCTGCCCGTGCTGCCCTTCTTCCTGCGGGATCTGGGCGCCACGCCCCCTGGTTCTCGGCCTCGTGCTCGGCGCCGAAGCGCTCAGCCAGTTCGTCGCCGCGCCCTGGCTGGGGCAGTTGTCCGACCGCTACGGCCGCAGGACCGTGCTGCTGGCCAGCCAGGCCGGGGCGCTGGCCAGCCTGTCGCTGCTGGCCGCGGCCGACAGCGTGGTGTTCGTGCTGCTGGCGCGGATCCTGCTCGGCCTCACCGCGGCAAACTTCTCCGCCGCGGCCGCCTATGCCGCCGACCACAGCAGCCCGGCCGACCGGCGCCAGGCCATCGGGATCCTCAGCGCCGGGCTCGGGCTGGGCGGCATGGCCGGCCCCGGCCTCGCCGGCGCCCTCGCCGGGGTCTCGCTGTCGGCACCGATCTGGATCGCCATGGCGCTGTCGGCGGCCAGCCTGCTGACGACCGCGCTCTGGCTGGACGGCGGAGCGCCCCGCGACGGCACCGGGCCGGGCGAGGCGGTGCGGGAACGGACGTCGCTGCGGTCGCTCCTGGCCTCGCCGGCGATCCGGATCGTCGTCGCCATCCTGCTGTGCCACTACGTGTCCTACGGCCTCTTCAGCTCACAGGTCGCGGTGTTCCTGGGCGACACCTTCCGCTGGAACGGCCATGCCTTCGGCCCGCGCGAGCTCGGCTACCTCCTCACCGCCGACGGCGCCATCAACATCGCCGTCCAGCTCCTGCTGCTGCCGTGGCTCGGCCGCCGCCTGGCCGAACGCGGCCTGATCGTCCTGGTCTTCGGCCTGCTGTCGGCCGGCTATGTCCTGGCCGGCCTGGCCACCGGGATCGGGATGCTGGCCCTCGCCGTGCTCTGCGTCAGCACCGGCGTGGCGCTGGCCCGGCCGACCTTCATCGCCGGGCTTTCCGTCCACGTCCCGCGGCGGCGACAGGGCGTGGTCATGGGCACGATCCAGTCACTGGTCGCCGTCACGGACATGGTCACGCCGGTCCTGGCCGGGGCCATCGTCGGGCAGCGTCTCTACGGGGCGTGGATTGGCGCGGTGGTGGCGACCGCCCTGGCGGGGGCGGTCATCGCGCACCGTTTCCTTCGCCTCCGGGATGGTCCGGGAGCGATCCTGCCCTAGCCCGCGGCCGCCTGCCGCAGCAGCCCCTTCTTCGGCGCGAACAGGAAGGCCAGGGCGAACAGCAGGGCCTGGACCACGACGATCGACGGGCCGGTGGCGCCGTCGAGCCAGAAGCTGAGCAGGGTGCCGAGCACGCTGGACAGCACCGCGGATACGACCGCCGCCGCCATCACCCGGCCGAAGCGGTCGGCGAGCAGGAGGCCGATGCAGCCCGGCGTCACCAGCATCGCCATCACCAGCACTACGCCGACCGCCTGCAACGCGGCGACGATGGTGGCGGCCACCAGCAGCAGCAGGATCAGCTCCAGCCGCCGTGGCGAGATCCCGATCACCCGGGCCTGGCCGGGATCGAAGCAGAACAGGATAAGATCCTTCCGCAGCAGCAGCACGGCGATGAGCGTGACCGATCCGACCGCCAGGGTCTGAACCATGTCCGCCGCCTCGATGCCCAGCAGGTTGCCGAACAGCACATGCATGAAGTGGACGTTGCTCGGCGTCTCCGCCAGCAGCACCAGGCCCAGCGCCAGGAATCCGGTGAAGGTGATGCCCAACACGGCGTCGCTCTTGACCCGGCAGCGCGCCTCGATCGCCCCGGCCGACAGCACGCAGGCCATGCCGCTGGCGACGGCGCCGAGCGACATCGGCAGCCCGGCGACATAGGCCAGGATGATGCCGGGCAGCACGGCGTGCGAGACCGCGTCGCCGACCAGGGCCCAGCCCTTCAGCACGACGAAGCAGGACAACACGGCGCAGACCGTGCCGACGAAGGCGGCGACCAGCATCGCCTCGACCATGAAGCCGTGCCGCAGCGGCTCCGCCGCGGCCTCGAGCAGGGACAGGAGGGCGGTCATGGCACAGCCTCCTCCACTCCTGCCCTTCGCAGCAGCCCGTGCTTCGGCGCCAGGGCCAGCGCCAGCAGGAACAGGGCGGTCTGGGCCAGCACGATCAGCCCGCCGGTCGACCCGTCGAGGAAATAGCTGGCATAGGCCCCGGCCATCGCCGTCACCGCCCCCATGACCGCGGCCAGGACCAGCATGCGCGGGAAGCGGTCGGTCAGCAGGAAGGCGGTTGCACCGGGCGTGATCAGCATGGCGACGACCAGGAGGGCCCCGACCGCCTGCAGCGCCGCCACCGCGGTCAGCGACAGCAGGCCCAGCAGCAGCAGGTGCAGCCGCCCGGTCGGCAGGCCGATGGCACGGGCATGCTGCGCGTCGAAGCAGTACAGCAGCAGGTCCTTCCACTTGGCCGCCACCACCAGCAGGCAACCGGCACCGACGGCGAAGAGCTGCCACAGATCGGCATCGGCGATGCCCAGCAGGTTGCCGAACAGGATCGTGGTCAGCCGCAGGTTGCTGGGATACAGCGAGATCAGCAGCAGGCCGAGGGCGAAGAAGGCGGTGAAGACGACGCCGATCACCGCGTCGCCGCGCAGCTTCGTCGCGCGCTCGATCGCGCCGATGCCCAGCACCGCGAACAGGCCGGACAGCACGGCCCCCAGCAGGAAGGGCGCGCCGGCCAGATAGGCGATGGCGACACCTGGCACCACCGCGTGGGACAGCGCGTCGCCCAAGAGCGACCAGCCCTTCAGCGTGACGAAGCAGGACAGCACGGCGCAGACCGCACCGACCGCGCCGCCGCCGAGGATGGCCTTGACCATGAACTGGTAGCCGAACGGCTCTACCAGCAGGTCGAGCAGCCCGGTCATACGGCCGCCCGCAGCCGGGGCTCGGCCACTCCGGCCAGGCCGAAGGGCAGCTGGTGCAGCGCGCCACCGAAGGTGCGGGCCAAGGTGTCGGCGGTGAACACCTCCTCGACCGGGCCGAAGGCGACCAGGCTGCGGTGGATCAGCGCCGCCTGGTCGCAGAACTCCGGCACGCTCGCCAGGTTGTGGGTCGACACCAGGATCAGGTGGCCGGCCTCGCGCAGCCCGGTCAGGATGCCGGTGATCGCCCGTTCGGTCTTGACGTCGACGCCGGTGAAGGGCTCGTCCAGCAGGATGATCCGTGCTTCCTGCGCCAGCGCCCGGGCCAGGAACACCCGCTTGCGCTGGCCGCCCGACAATTCGCCGATCTGGCGGCCGGCGAAACCCTGCATGCCCACCCGCTCCAGGCTGGCCGCCACCGCCGCGCGGTCGGCGGCCGACGGGATGCGCAGCAGGCCCATGCGGCCCTGCCGCCCCATCATCACCACGTCGCGGACCGAGACCGGGAAGCTCCAGTCCACCTCCTCGGTCTGCGGCACATAGGCGACGATGTTGGCCTTCTGGGCCCAGGCCACCGGCCGGCCGCAGATCGCGACCGAGCCGGCGACCGGGTCGACGAAGCCCATGATCGCCTTGAACAGGGTCGACTTGCCGCTGCCGTTCATCCCGATCAGGCCGCAGATGCTGGGCCGGTCCAGCGTCAGCGACACGTCGCTCAGCGCGATATTGCCGGCGCGGTAGCGGACGGTGACGCCGGAGACGGCGATCGACGGTGCCTCACTGGCCGACATTGAACCCGTCCTGGATCAGCTTGGCATTGTAGCGCAGCATGGCCAGATAGCTCGGCGCCGGCCCGTCCTCATTGGTCAGGCTGTCGACATAGAGGGTGCCGCCGAAACGGGCGCCGGTCTCCTGCGCCACCTGCCGCATCGCCTTGTCGTTCACCGTGCTTTCGCAGAACACCACCGGCACATGGTCGCGGCGCACCGTGTCGATCACCTTGCGGATCTGCTGCGGCGTGCCCTCCTCATCGGCGTTGACGGCCCAGAGATAGCCCTCCTTCAGCCCATAGTCGCGGGCGAGGTAGGAGAAGGCGCCCTCGCAGCTGACCAGCATCCGCTGGTCGGCCGGGATCTTGGCCAGTGCCTCGCGGATCGGCGCGTCCAGCGCCTTCAGCTCGGCGGTGTAGGCGGCGGCGTTGCGGTCATAGGTGGCGGCGTTGGCCGGGTCGAGCGCCACCAACGCCTTCCTGATGTTCTCGACAGTGATCACCGCATTGGCCGGCGACATCCAGCTGTGCGGGTTCGGCTTGTCGGTGTAGGGGCCCTCGACGATCGAGACCGGCTGGATGCCCTCGGTCACCACCACGCTCGGCACGTCCTTGACGCCCTGGAAGAACTTCTCGAACCAGCGCTCGAGGCCGAGCCCGTTCCACAGCACCAGGTCGGCGTCCTGCGCCTTGACCACGTCGAGCGGCGTCGGGTCGTAGTCGTGGATCTCCGCCCCCGGCTTGGTGATCGATTCCACGATCGCGGCGTCGCCGGCCACCTGCCGGGCCATGTCCTGCAGGATGGTGAAGGTGGTGACGATGCGCTTCGGCCGCGCCCCCTCGGCCCAGGCGGTTCCGGCCGCCAGCACGCCCGCCAGCGCCAGCGCCGCCGCCAGCGCGCTTCGGATCCCAGACCTCGCCATGAGCCTCTCCCTTGCATCGCTATCGCCCGGAAAGGCTCGCATCGACTCAAATGTAGCTCAAGCTAAATTTTGAGATTCTGGCTTAATAGAGACTCATGAGCTTCTACTTGATGCTGTGGCTCGGCGAGGATGCATGGTTCCATGCCGTCGCACGGACGATCGGCTTTTTGAGTCCCCCCTCCCCTTGCGGGAGGGGGATAGGGGGAGGGGGTTCTCTCAGCTCGTGCCGGCCCCGTCCGCCGGTCGTCACAATATCGGCGAGGAAGAGCGCATTCGCGCGCGGACGCGCGCAGCCCCCTCCCCCCCTCCCGCAAGGGGAGGGGGGACTAGGAAGGGTCAACTTGGCGATAGACAGCCGGTGGCAGTTTCAGCGCCGTCCGCCGACCTCGTCGATGTGAAGCAGCATGTCGGCCGGGTCCTCGAACACCCGGTAGGCGCCGGCCCGCTCCAGCTCGTCCTGGCCGTAGCCGCCGGACAGGAAACCGATGCCCAGCGCCCGCGCCCGCTGCGCCGCCAGCATGTCCCAGACGCTGTCGCCGACGACATGGGCGCGCTCGATCGGCACGCCCAGCTTCTCGGCCGCGGCCAGGAACAGGTCGGGGTCGGGCTTGGCGTATTTCACCAGGTCGCGGGTGACGACCGGCACCTTGTCGAAGTCGACGCCGAGATTCTCCAAGACCGGCCGCGCCGTCTCCATCCGCCCGCTGGTGGCGATGGCCCAGGGAATGCCGGCCTCGGTCAGCCAAGCCAGCAGCTCGCGCGCGCCGGGCAGCGGCACGCTCTGCTCCGAATGCCGGTTGTAGGCCTCGGCGTGGCGGCGGCGCAGCCGCTCGACCCGCTCGTCGCTGATGTCCAGCCCGGTCTCGCGCAGCAGCATGTTGGTGAACAGGCCGCCGCTCATGCCGATCTTGCGGTGGATGCGCCAGACCGACAGCTCGATGCCCTCGGCGTCCAGCGCCTCGCGCCAGGCCATGACGTGGTGGTAGACGCTGTCGACCAGCGTGCCGTCGAGGTCGAACAGGAAGGAGGTCTGCTGGCGCATCTCACGGTCTCCGCGTCGGGGAACAGGGCCTCGGGACAGATGTAGCCGATCCGGCGCGGAGGGGAAGCCTGCCCTACCGCACGGGATCTGGATGGTGCGGCACGAACAGCCGGCCGCGCTCGGTCCACAGCACGATCAGGAGCGCCAGCAGGCCGAGGCCGAAATAGCCGAAGGCCAGCGGCACCACCGTGCCGTCGAAGGCCTGGCCGACCACGGCGCCGAGGATGGCGCTGACGATGGTGGTGTAGCTGCCGAACACCGAGGAGGCGGTGCCGGCGACGTCGCCCAGCGGTTCCATCGCCATGGCGTTGAAGTTCGGCACGGTCAGGCTGAACAGGAACATGTTGGCGGCCAGCACCGCGCCGAACAGGAACAGGGGCGGCTTGCCGCCGAAGGCGAAGGCGAAGACCACCTGCAGCGCGCCGACCGCGACGAAGCCGAGGATGCCGGTGTGCGACAGGCGCCGCATCCCCAGCCGGCGCACGAGGCGCGAGTTGAGGAAGGAGGCGAAGCCCATCACCATCGCGATCAGCCCGAAGGCCATCGGGAAATAAGTGCCCAGCGCATAGACATCGGTCTCGAAGATCGCTTGGGAGGAGCCGAGATAGGACATCAGCGCCCCCATCATCAGCCCCATGGCGCTGGCATAGCCGATCGACACCCGGGTGGTGACGCAGCGCCGCATCGCGCTGCCGATCGCCGAGGGCGACAGCCGCTTGCGGTACTCCGGATGCAGCGTCTCCGGCATCCGCAGGTTGAACCAGACGATCTGCACCAGGGCCAGCACCAGCATGCTGACGAAGATGGCGTGCCAGCCGCCGAGGAACAGGAAGGCCTGGCCGATCGCCGGGGCGAAGATCGGCACGATGATGAACACCATCATGGTCAGCGACATCACCCGCGCCATCTCGCGGCCGGAGAAGCGGTCGCGGACGATGGTGACGGTCAGGACCCGCGCCGCGGCGGCGCCCATGCCCTGCACCACCCGGGCGATCAGCAGCCATTCGAAGCCGTGGGCGACGATCGCCAGGATGCTGCCGACTGTGTAGACGGTCAGCCCGATCATCAGCGTCGGCCGCCGGCCGATGACATCGGAGATCGGGCCGTAGATCAGCTGCATCACCCCGAAGCCGGCCATGTAGGCGGTGAGGACGTATTGCAGCGCATTGGCGTCGGCGATGCCGAGATCGGCCTGGATGGCACCGAAGGCCGGCAGCAGGTTGTCGATCGACAGCGAGATCAGCGCCATCATGAAGGCGATCAGGCCGACGAACTCGGCGAAGCCCGGCGCCGGCGTGGCGCGGCCGGGCGCCTTCGCGCCCCCGGTGATCCTGCTGACGAACGACATCCGCTCCGGTCTCGCTTGCACGCGGCACGGCCCGGCCCGCGCCATGCCGCCTGGGCGGTGGTGCCGGTCGAGCGCTGCCCGCCCCCGCGGGGATGATGAGAAACAGGATAAGCTTCCGCCCAAACCGCGATCCGGGACAAGGGCTTGTCGCGCAACGCTGCCGCGCGCCGGCGCAGGGGAACCGGGCCCGCATCCGTCGCGGCGCGGGTCAGGCGCCCCGCACCTCGCGCGCCGCGTCGCGCACCATGGCCATGAAGATCCGGCCGGCATCGGTCGGCGGCACCTCGGCCCGCATGGTCAGGCCGACCGGGCCGGTGGAATCGCTGGTGGCCAGCGGCAGCTCGGCCAGTACCCCCTCCTCCACATCCTGGGCCACGGCGCCGCGCGAGATGATCCAGACCGCGTCGCTGCGGCGGAGGTAGGAGCGGCCGAAGGTCGGCGACACGCTCTCGATCCGGTTCGGCAGCGCCTCGATCCCGGCGGCGATCAGCAGGCGGTCGACGGTGGGCTGGATCACCGACCCCGGCGGCGGCGCGATCACCGGATAGGCGCGGATGTCGCGCACCGCCAGCCCCAGGCGGGACAGGAGCGGATGGCCGGGCCGCACGGCGAAGGCGATGCGCTCGGAATAGAGATGCTCGAAGCTGAGGCCGGTCATCTGCTCCGGCTCCGCCAGCCGGCCGAGCACGAGGTCCAGCCCGCCGACGCGCAGCTGGCCCAGCAGCATCTGGTTCGGCCCGTCCACCACCCGCACCACCACGCCGGGGCAGGCGGTGCGGAACCGTTCCAGCGCTGCCGGCATCATCAGCCCGGCCACGGTCGGCAGCACGCCGACGCGCAGCAGCTCCTCCCCCGCCGCGCGCGCCCGCACCACGCTCTCGATGCCCTGGCGCAGCGCGGTGACGCTGGTGCCGGCATGGTGCAGGAAGGTGCGGCCGAAGGGGGTCAGCACCACGCCCTTGCGGCTGCGGTCGAACAGCGGCGCGCCCAGCGCCTCCTCCAGTTCGCGCAGGGTCTTCGACACCGCCGGCTGGCTGATGCCCAGCGCGTCGGCCGCGGCCACCACGCTGCGCAGCCGCACCGCCTCGAGGAAGCATTGCAGGTGGCGCAGCTTGATCCGCCGCTCGATCGCCAGCGCAGTGTCGGCCATAATCGTCCGGTTATGTTTCTGGGCGAATTCCTCATTTTACATAACCGCTTCGGCCGCGCACAGTGCGGCGTTCACAGCGGGACGAACCCGGAAGAGTCGAGCCAGGACAGGGGATGGACGCGGTCAAGGCGAACGGCATCGTGCTGCATGTCGAGGACAGGGGTCCGCGCGACGCGCCTGCCCTGGTCTTCATCAACTCGGTCGGCACCGATTTCCGCATCTGGGATGCGGTGGTGCCGCGGTTTCCGGAATACCGCACCCTCCGCTACGACAAGCGCGGCCACGGCCTGTCCGGCAGCGAGGGCGGCGACAGCATCGAGGCCCATGCCGCCGACCTGGCGGCGCTGCTGGACGCGCGCGGCATCCGCCGGGCGGCCGTGGTCGGGCTATCGATCGGCGG
>NZ_JANX01000038.1 GCF_000767795.1 Inquilinus limosus MP06
GCTGAACACGACGCCGGAGCGGCTCCAGGAAGCGATCGCCTCGATGATGCTCGGCATGGTGGTCTCCTCCGGCTCGGGGATAATTCAGGCGGCCATGCCGGCCCGGCGGGCGTCGAGGATGAGGGCGAGCAGCCGGCCGAACTGGAACCGGCTGATCTCCGGCCCCGCCGTCTTGCCGTCGACCCACTCGGTGTCGGCGCGGTGGACGATGACGAGGTCGAGCGGCGGGATGACGACGCAATAGTGGCCACCGGCGCCCTGGGCGCTGTAGCTGCCCTCGGGCATGATCGCGCCGGGGAAGGCGATGCCCTGCCGCGCCACCCACCACATGTAGCCGTAGGCGCCCCGCGTCCCGGCGTCGGAATAGGGCAGCACGCTGGCCGCGACCCAGCCCTGCGGCACCACCTCGCGCTCGCCCCAGCGGCCGTCGCGCAGGAACAGCAGGCCGAAGCGCGCGAGGTCGCGGCTCGACATCCGGAACGGATAGGCCGGGTGGACCGAGCACGGGTCGGGCTGCAGCCAGCCATCCTGCCGCTCCGCATCGAAACGGAAATCCTGCATGCCGAGCGGCCCGGCGATCCGGTCGCGGAAGGCGGCGTGGATGCCGAGGCCGGTCAGCCGGGTGTAGATCGTGCCGAGCGCGTTGAAGTCCCAGTTGCTGTAGCACCAGACCGTGCCCGGCGCGTGGGCGTGGCGCGGCGGCTTCAGCGACTTCATCCAGGGCGTCTCGTAGCCCGCCGGGTGGAAGATGCCGGACCGGGCGGTCAGCAGGTCGTAGACCGTCGCCTGCTTCTCGCGTTCGCTCAGCCCCTCGCGGTCGTCGATGCCAAGTTTGTCCAGGGTCAGCGACAGGTCGATGGTCCCGTCGTCGAGATGCGTGCCGATCAGGGCGCTGAGGAAGCTCTTGCGCATCGAATGGCACAGATAGCGGCGGGTGATGTCGCCGCGGCTGGCGATCACCCGGCCGCCCTGCACCAGCATCAGGGCGGCGGTGCCGATCCGGTCGGCATGGGCCCAGACGCGGTCGAGATGCTCCAGAGACCAGCCGGCCGGGCGGATGTCCTCCGCCATCTCCCACTCGGCACCAGGGCAAGGATCGCCCTCGTCGGCGGCGGGCACGCTCGCGTCCCACATCATGCCACTGCCCCCTCCGGCGCCGGCCGGTACCCCGTGCTCGCCTCCAGGAAGCTGCGCGTGTAGGCGTCCTGCGCCTGGCGGGCGCGGACGCCCTGGGCCGTCATCTCCTCGACGATCCGGCCGCCATTCATCATGGCGATGCGGTCGCAGAGATGGGCGATCACCGCCAGGTCGTGGGTCACCATCAGATAGGTCAGGCCGCGCTCGCGCCGCAGCGCCTTGAGCAGGTTCAGGATCTCGGCCTGGACCGAGACGTCGAGCGCCGAGGTCGGCTCGTCCAGCAGCAGGATCTCGGGCTCGATGATCAGGCTGCGGGCGATGGCGACGCGCTGGCGCTGCCCGCCCGACAGCTCGTGCGGATAGCGGTAGCGGAAGCCGCGGCCGAGGCCGACCGCATCGAGCGCCGCGTCGATCCGCTGGTCCTGCCGGTCGAAGCCATGGATCCTGAGCGGCTCGGCCAGCACCGCCCGCACCATCTTGCGCGGATGCAGCGAGGCATAGGGGTCCTGGAACACCATCTGCACCCGGCGGAAGAACGCCTTGTCGCGCCGGCGCGGCACCTCCTGGTCGCGGAACAGGACCGACCCGTCATAGCCGGTGTTCAGCCCGGCCAGGGCGCGCAGGACGGTCGACTTGCCGCAGCCGGATTCGCCGATCAACCCGAAGGATTCGCCCTGCCGCAGGACGAAGGAGACGTCGTCGACCGCGGTCATCGCCGCGGCGCCATGGCCGAAGGTGACGCGCAGGCCGATCGCCTCGAGGATCGTGCCGGTCATGCCACGGCTCCGGCGAAGGTCGGCCCGTCGAGCCAGGCGGGATCTCGGCTCGGCACCTGCAGCGTGTCGACCGGCCGGTCGAGCTGCGGCAGGCTGTCGAGCAGCGCGCGGGTGTAGGGGTGCTGCGCCCGGTGCAGCTCCCGCGCCGGCAGGTCCTCCATGATCCGGCCGGCATACATCACCAGCACCCGGTCGCAGAAATCGGCGACCAGGTTGAGGTCGTGGCTGATGAACATCAGCCCGGTGCCGCGCCGGGTCACCAGCTCGTCGAGGATGGTCAGCACCTGCCGGCGGACGGTGACGTCGAGCGCCGAGGTCGGCTCGTCGGCGATGATCAGGTCCGGCTCCGGGATCAGCATCATCGCGATCATGATGCGCTGGCCCATCCCGCCCGAGACCTCGTGCGGGTACAGGCGGAAGACGCGCTCCGGGTCGCGGATGCGGACGGCGTCCAGCATCTCCAGCGCCCTTGCCCGCGCCTCGCGTGCGCCGACGCGGTGGTGCAGCCGGTACGCCTCCATGATCTGCCGGCCCACCCGCATCAGCGGGTTCAGCGAGAATTTCGGGTCCTGCAGGATCATCGAGATGCGGTTGCCGCGGATCGCCCGCATCCGCCGCTCCGACGCGCCGAGCAGGTCGATGCCGTCGAATTCCAGCCGCTTCGCCGTCACCCGCGCCGCCTTCGGCGTCAGCTTCAGCACCGACCGGCCAGTCAGCGACTTGCCGGAGCCGGATTCACCGACGATGCCGACCTTCTCGCGCCCGACGGCGAAGGAGATGCCGCGCACCGCCTGGATCGTACCGTGGCCGCCCGGGAAGTCGATGCGCAGGTCCTCGACCTGGAGAAGTCGGTCAGCCATGGCGAGGATCCAGGATGTCGCGCAGCCCGTCGCCGAACAGGTTGAAGGCCAGGCTGGTGAGGAGGATGGCGCAGCCGGGGACCGCCGCGATCCACCAGCTGGTCAGCACGAATTCACGGCCGCTGGACAGCATCGCCCCCCATTCCGGGCTGGGCGGCTGCGCGCCGAGGCCGAGGAAGCCGAGCCCCGCGGCGGTCAGGATGATCGCCGCCATGTTGAGCGTGATCCGCACCACCACCGAGGGCAGGCACATCGGCACCACATGGGACAGGATGATCCGCAGCGACGACGCGCCCTGCAGCCGCACTGCGGCGATGTAGTCGGAGGAGCGGATCGACAGCGTCTCGGCCCGCGCCAGCCGCGCGATCGGCGGCCAGGCGGCCAGCGAGATGGCGATGATCGCGTTCTCGATGCCGGGCCCCAGCGCGGCGACGAAGGCCAGCGCCAGCACCAGGCTGGGGAAGGCCAGGAAGATGTCGACCACCCGCATCAGCACGATGTCGACCCAGCCGCCGAGATAGCCGGCGGTGGTGCCGATCAGCAGGCCGACCGGCGCCACGATCACCGCCGTCAGCAGGGTGATATAGAGGGTGATGCGGGCGCCGTAGACGATGCGGCTGAACACGTCGCGGCCGAGCTCGTCGGTGCCCAGCCAATGCGCGGCCGAGGGCGGCTGCAGCCGGATCGTGAGGTCCTGGGCGTAGATGTCATGGGTCGCGATCAGCGGCGCGAACACCGCCATGACCACGATCGCCAGCAGGATGATCAGCCCCAGCAGCGCCGGGGGATTGCCGGCGAGGCGCAGCAGCTTGAGCCAGAGCTGCTGGGCGCGGGCCTGCATCGGCGAGGCCGGAACCGGGGCGTGCAGCCAGGCCCGGATCGAGCCGGTTCGTGAGGCGATGTCGCTGGGCATGTCCACGCTCATCGGGTGCGAGGGTCGAAGATGCGGTACAGCAGGTCGCACACCAGGTTCAGCGTCACGAAGATGACGCCGATCAGCAGCGTGCAGCCGACCACCGCGTTCATGTCGCCGGCCAGCAGCGTGTTGGTCAGGTAGCGGCCGAAGCCGGGCCAGGCGAAGACCGTCTCGGTCAGCACCGCCCCTTCCAGCAGGAAGGCGTAGGACAGGGCCACCACCGTCACCACCTGCACCGCGATGTTGCGGAAGGCGTGGATCCAGACGGTGCGGGCCCAGGACAGGCCCTTGACCCGCGCCGCCACCACATATTCCTGGCCCAGCTGCTCGATCATGAAGCTGCGGGTCATGCGGCTGATATAGGCCATGGCGCCGAAGGCGAGGATCGAGGCCGGCAGGATGATGTGGCTGAAGACGTTGCCGAACACCTCCCACTGGCCCTGCAGCGCGGTGTCGAGCAGCAGGAACCCGGTCATCGGCTCGACATCGAACTCGTACATGAAGTCGATCCGCCCGGGGCCGCCGACCCAGCCGAGCGTGGCGTAGAACAGCACCAGCCCCATCAGCCCCAGCCAGAAGGTCGGGGCCGAATAGCCGAGCAGGCCGACCACACGGACGATGTGGTCGGCCCAGCTGTTGCGATACATCGCCGCCAGCACGCCCATCGGGATGCCGAGGCCGGTGCCGATGACGATGGCGACCGTCGCCAGCTCCAGCGTCGCCGGGAACACCCGGGCGATGTCCTCGACCACCGGCTTGCCCGTGGTCAGGGCGGTGCCGAGATCGAGGCTGACGATGTCGCGCAGATAGCGCAGGAACTGGACCCAGATCGGCTGGTCCAGCCCGAGCTGCCGGTACATCGCGTCATAGGCCGCCTGGGTGGCGTTGTCGCCGAGGATGGCGGTGACCGGGTCGAGCGGCAGCAGCCGCCCGATGAAGAAGGTCAGCGCCGCGAGCCCGAGCAGCGTGACCGCGACGGACAGGACGGTCCGGCCGACCGCCAGCGCCCAGGACGACAGCGCCTTCCGTCCTGGGGCCGCCGGCCGGCGCGGGACGGCGATGGGTGCGGCGTCGACCATGGCCCGGCGCCGCTACTTGCTGACCGACTCGTAGTAGGTGCGGAAGCCGTTCCAGGTCCAGTTCTTCAGCGACTTGCGGACACCGGCGGGGTTGTACATCTGGAACATGATCGCCATCGGCCCCTGCTGCATCATCTGCCGCTGCAGGTCGTGATACATGGCGTTCCGCTTCTCCGGATCCGGCTCCAGCAGCGCCGCCTCGACCTTCTTGTTCGCATCCTCGGAGTAGAAGGCGGTGCGCCAGACCGGATACTGGGTCAGCTTGGCCTCGGCTCGGTTGTCCGGATTATAGACCAGCCGCGAGGCGTTGCCGTGGGCGTCGGGCACGCCGGTCTGCCAGGCCTGCATCGCAGTCTGGAAGTCCCGGCCGCGAACCCGGCTGAACAGCTGGGCGTTGGCCATCCTCTCCAGGTTCAGCTCGACGCCGATCTTGGCGGCGTTCTGCTGCACGCTCTGTGCCACCGGGCCGGAATACGGCAGCGTGCCGATGAATATCGTGGCCTTGAAGCCGTTGGGATAGCCGGCCTCGGCCAGCAGCGCCTTGGCCTTGTCGAGGTCGAGGGAGAAGGGCTGCCCCTCCTTCTCGTCCAGCGCACCGATGGCGCCGAGCTGGACGAAGCTGGCCCGCGGCACGCCGTTATAGGTCATCACCGTCTTGGCGAGGCCGTCATAGTCGATCAGGTAGCGCATCGCCAGGCGCACCTTCTCGTTCGAGAAGATCGGGTCGGCGTTGTTGAAGGTCCAGAAGAACAGTTGCGGCCGCAGCACCTGGACGATCGACACGTCGGGCGAGTTCTCCAGATCCTTCATGTCCTCGGACGTCAGGTCGCGGGCGACGTCGACATCGCCCTGGGTCAGCAGCAGGCGCTGGGTCCCGGCCTCCGCCACGTGGCGGATCAGCACGCGCTTCAGCGCCGGCGGCTCGCCCCAGTATTTGTCGTTCGCCTGCAGCACCACGGCCTCGCCCGCATTCCACTGCGCCAGCCGGTAGGGGCCGACGCATTCGGTGTGGGTGGCCAGGTACTTGTTGCCGAGGTCGCCGTTCACCTCGTTCGCCAGGATGGCCTGCTTGTCCATGGTGGCGGAGACGCGGTTCGCCGCGATTGCCTGCAGGATCAGGCTGGTCGGATAGGGCTTGTCGAGCTTGAGGACGACGGTCGCGTCGTCGGGCGCGGTGATCTGGGTCTCGACCTTGTCCTTGGTGAAGCCGTATTCGGTCAGCGTCGCCGCGTTGCCGAAGCCGAGCTTGACCACGCGCTGCATCGACCAGGCCGTGTCGGCCGCGGTGGCCGGGTTGCCGGACGGGAACACCGCGCCCTTGCGCAGATGGAAGGTGATCTGCATCCGGTCGTCGGAGACGTCCCAGCTCTCGGCGAAGAGCGGGATCACCTTGGTCTCGTCCGCCGGGTCGAAATCGACCAGGGAATCGCAGGTGTTCTGCACGATCTCATTGGTCACCACCTCGCCGATCTGGGCCGGGTCGAAGGTGCTGATCGCGTCGATGTTCCAGGCCATCACCAGCGCGTTCGACGGCGTGGCCGCCCCGGCGGCGAAGGGCGCCAAGGCGAAGGCGGCGCCACAGAGCGCACCAACTCTAGCCGTCATTGCGAGGAGGCGAAGCCGACGAAGCAATCCAGGGGCCACGCCAAACCGCTCTGGATTGCTTCGCTGCGCTCGCAATGACGGCTTTGAGAATTCCGAAGTCTTCCGGAAATCGAGAGGTCCGGTCGGACGGGCGAACATGGATCGAGCCTCCGTGCTGTGGTCTGTCGGTGTTGTCCGGCGTCCTCCGCGACCTTCCTTCGGGGGCCGGCCTCGTTCACCGGGCCGGCTTGTCCCCACAGAGTCGGGCTGCCTCGTCAGGCCGCCTTCGGCCGCGGCTGCAGCGGCGGCTGCACTTCCGGCGGGATCGGGCAGACATAGGGCGTGGCCGCAATCCGCTCCTGATGGTCCTGCTTGGCCCTGGCCATCAGCAGCTCGTCGCTCATCACGTCGAGCGCCGTGCCGGCCATCACCTTGGCGGCATGGACCATGCCCTTGTGCGCGGCCGGCGCCATGCCCTGGGCCGTGATCTGCCAGGAATGGCCGGGCGTGCCGATGGCATGGGTGGCGACCCGCGCCTGCACCGTCGGCACCACCCAGCTGACATCGGCGACGTCGGTGGAGCCGATCATCGGCTCGCCCTTGCTGTCCCGCGGCACGATGAAGTCGCAGAGCGGCAGGTCCTTGCGCGGCGGCACGCCGACGCGGCGATAGTCGGTGAGGATGTCCTCCTCGCTCAGCGTCGCCTGGATCTTCGCGGCGTAGTCCCGATCGGCGTCGTCGAACGGCACCGGGCCGAGGCGCAGCAGGTGCTGGTGCATCGCCTCCTCCAGCGGCGTGTTGCCGAGCATGTTGGAGACGGCGCTCATGATCGAGATCGCGACCGATGTCTCGGTCATGAGCGCGGCGCCCTGAGCGATCTTCCGCACCCGCTCGTTCAGCGCCAGCATGCCGGCCAGATCGCGGGCGCGGATGGCGTAGCGCACCTTGGCCGAAGCCTGGACCACATTCGGTGCGATGCCGCCGGAATCGAGCATGGCGTAGTGGATGCGCGCATCGGACGGCATGTGCTCGCGCATGTAATTGACGCCGACATTCATCAGCTCGACGGCATCCAGCGCGCTGCGGCCGAGATGCGGCGCCGCGGCGGCATGCGAGGCGCGGCCGGTGAAGTGGAAATCCATCCGGGTGTTGGCCAGCGACAGCGCCTCGTCCACCCGGGTCAGCGACGCCGGGTGCCAGGTGATGGCGATGTCGACATCCGCGAAGGCGCCGGCGCGCACCATGAAGGCCTTGGCCGCCCCGCCCTCCTCCGCCGGGCAGCCATAGTAGCGCACGCGGCCCGGCCGGCCGGTTGCCTCCAGGAAGTCCTTGACCGCGGTGGCGGCCAGCAGGGCGGCGGAGCCGAGCAGATTGTGGCCGCAGCCATGGCCGTAGCCGTTGCCCGGCAGCGGCCTGGGCTCGGCGATGTTGGCCTCCTGGCTCAGCCCCGGCAGGGCGTCGTATTCGCCGAGGATGGCGATCACCGGGCCGCCCTCCCCCGCCTCGCCCATCACCGCGGTCGGGATGCCGGCAAGGTTCTCGGTCACGCGGAAGCCCTGGGCGTTCAGCATCGCCGTGTGCTCGGCGACCGAGCGATACTCGGTATAGGCGATCTCGGGCATGCCCCAGATCCGGTCGGCCAGCCCCTCGAACTCCGTGCGCTTGGCGTCGACCAGCTGCCAGATCTTGTCGGAATTCTGCATGGTTCTCGCTTTCGATCAGAGATGGCGGTCGAGGAAGGCGGCGACGGCGCCGAAGACGTCGTGCCGGTTCTCCCGCCGCGCGAAGCCGTGCCCCTCATGCGGCACGCGGATGTAGTCGACCGGGCGGCCGAGGCCGCGCAGGCCGGAGAAGATCATCTCGCTCTCGCCCGGCGGCACGCGCGGGTCGTCCAGCCCCTGGGCCACCAGCAGCGGCACGCGGATGCGGTCCAGCCGGCGGATCGGCGAGATCCGCTCCAGCAGCTCCTTGTCCGCGACCGGGTCGCCGTATTCCGCCGCCCGCAGGCGCCGGCGCCAGGGGCCGGTGGTCTGCAGCAGGGTGTGGAAATTGGCGATGCCGTAGAATTCGATGCCCAGGCGCCACAGCTCCGGGTATTCGGTCAGCGCCGCCAGCACCATGAAGCCGCCATAGGACCGGCCGAAGACGCCGATGCGGCTGTCGTCGACATCGTCCCGCGCCCCCAGCGCCAGCCGCACCGCCCTGAGGTCGGCGACGCTGTCCATGCGCAGGCCGACATCGTCGGCCTGGTGGTAGGGCCGGCCGTAGCCGGTGCTGCCGCGGACATTCGGCGCCGCGACCATGATGCCCTGCGCCAGCATGTACTGGATGTCGGCGCGGAAGGTCGGGGTCCACTGCGCCTCCGGCCCGCCATGGACGATGATCATCGCCGGGAAGCCGCCTGCCGGCGCCTCGCCCTGCGGCCGGTACAGCAGGAACGGCACCTGCAGCCCGTCGAAGCTTGCCGCGTGCTGCACCACCGGCTCGACGAAGCCATCGACCAGCTCGCTCGTGGGAGCATCGGTCAGCGAGCTCGCGGCGCCGAAGGCGATGTCGTAGCTCCAGATGCCGGGCGGCGTCGCGGCGCCTTCCAGCGGAAAGACGAGGCCACTGCCGTCCGGCCGCCAGGAGGCGGAGCCGATCACGCCGGGCGGCAGCCCCGCCACCGCCGCCTCCGCGCCGTTGCCGAGATCGCGGATCAGGAGGCGGTTCCAGCCCTCCTCGTTGAGGACATAAGCCAGCCGGTCCTGGTCGGGCGACAGCGCCATCGCCTCGATGTCCTGCCCGTCCGGCGCCACCACCCATTCGAGCCCACCGCCGGCGAAGGACAGGAAGGCGATGCCGACGAAGTCCCGCCCGTGGTCGGTCAGGAGATACAGCCCCGTGCCGTCCTTCCGGGTCTTGGCGGCGACATAGCGCGCCCGGCCGTCATGCGGCAGGACCGGCTCATAGGCACCGGTCGCGAGGTCCAGCCGGAACAGGTCCTGGTCCATCGTCGCCCGGGTGGAATCGCGCACCAGCAGCGCCTGGCCGTCCGGGAAGAAGGCCATGACCTCGCGGAACAGCTCGCCCCGATAGACGCAGCGCGCCTGCCGCGTGGCGACCTCCATCACATGGATATCCACGTGGAAGCGGTCGCGGGCGTTCGACGCATAGGCGATGCGGGTGCCGTCCGGTGACCAGGCGCCCCAGACATGGACCACGGTCGGGTCGTCGGTCAGCGCCACCGGCGTGCCGTCGGCGCCCGGGATCAGCCACAGCTGGTGCCGCTCGTCGCCGCCGCGATCCATGGTGAAGACCAGGTCCCGGCTCTTCGGGCTGAAGGCCAGGGCGCCGACCGGCTCCGGCGTCTCCGCCCCCCGCCAGGCCGCCCCGCCGCCGGCGGGCTGCAGCCAGATCTGATGGAAGCCGGTGCGGTCGTCGAGGAAGGCCAGCAGCCCGCCGTCCGGCGACAGCACCGGGCTCTTGGCGCCGGGGATGTCGAGATAGGGGTGGATCGCGGCGTCGGGCGTCATCGGTGTCTCCGTCACGCGGCGGCGGACGCCAGGGCATCGCGCAGCCGGTCGGTCGCGGCGCGCAGCGCCTGGGTCAGGGCCGGGGCGCGGTCGGTCGCCGCGTGGTTGGCCTCGTCGACGATGGTGAAGCGCGCCTCGGGCCAGGCCCGGTGCAGCGCCCAGGCCGTGGCCATCGGGGTCACGGTGTCATAGCGGCCCTGCACGATCTCCGCCGGCAGATGGCGGATGCGGTCGAGGCCTCGCAGCAGCTGGCCGGGCTCCAGGAAGGCGCCGTTGACGCAGTAATGGGTGAAGATCCGGGCCACCGCCAGGGCCGCCTTCGGCTCGGTCAGGCTGGCGACATGCTCAGGGTCCGGCAAGAAGGTCTGGGTCCAGGCGGAGAAGGTGCGCAGGCTGATCGCCGCCGCCAGACGGAGCTCGGGATCCTCGCCGGTCAGCCGCCGGTGATAGGCGGTGAGCAGGTCGCCCCTCTCCTCCTCCGGCACAAAGTCAGCGAACGCCTCCCAGCGGTCGGGGAACAGCACGCGGCAGCCCTGGAACCACCATTCGATCTCGGCCCGGCTGGCCAGGAAGATGCCGTGCAGGCGGAAGCCCAGGCAGCGCTCCGGATGCGCCTGGCCATAGGCCAGCGCCAGGCAGCTGCCCCAGGAGCCGCCGGCCACCAGCCAGCGGTCGATGCCCAGCGCCTGGCGCACCCGCTCGATATCGGCGACCAGCGCCCGGGTGGTGTTGCCCGCCAGCTCGGCATGCGGCGTCGACCGCCCGGCGCCGCGCTGGTCGAAGGCGACGATGCGGAAGGCGGCGGGGTCGAAGCTGCGTGTGGTGCTTGGCCGCAGCCCGGCGCCGGGGCCGCCATGCAGCACCACGACCGGGATGCCGCGCGGTGTACCGCTCTCCTCCACATGCAGCTCGTGGAGATCATCGACCTTCAGCCGATGAGTCCGCGATGCCGCCGGATCCGCCTGGATGGCTCCGCCGTCGGACACGTGACTGCCCCCTGCCGTTTCCCGGCCATCTGTCGCGGCCGGCGGCCCGCCCAGCGAATGGGCATGCCTGAATTCCGGCCATGATGTCGGCCTGCCGGAGGGGCGGCCAATTCATAATTGTCCAGCTTCTATTCCGGATCGGCATAAGGTTGCGGCCCGAGCGGGCCCTTGACCCGGCGCGGGAGGACAGACATCCTACCGATAGCCTGCCCCCAGCCGGTACCCAGCCCGGCCCCAACCACGCCAGAGCGAGCGGGCTCGAGGCGGGGACGGCAGGCCCGAGAGGTCACGATCCCAATGCATGCACTGTGGTTCCGGACGACGGCCATTGCCGTCGCCGCGGCGAGCACCCTTGCGGCCACCACGACGAGCGCCCTCGCCTTCACCAAGCCGCCCGCCAACGCGCAGTTCGACTACCAGATCGGCGGCGCCTACGCGCCGGCGGCCGGCGTCGGCATCGTCGACCGCGACCGGCTGGCGGCGCCCGCCGCCGGCAAATACACCATCTGCTACGTCAACGCCTTCCAGACCCAGCCCGACGACGCGGTGTGGTGGACCACCAACCATTCCGACCTGCTGGTGAAGAAGAACGGCAAATACGTGATCGATCCGGACTGGCCGGACGAGTACATCCTCGACACCTCGACGGCGGCCAAGCGCACGGCGCTGATGGCGATCATCGGGCCGTGGATCGACAAATGCGCCGCCGACGGCTTCAAGGCGGTGGAGCCGGACAACCTCGATTCCTGGACCCGGTCGAAGAGCGTGCTGACCAAGGCCCACAACACCGCCTTCGCCAAGCTGCTGGTCCAGCGCGCCCATGCCGCCAACCTGGCCATCGCCCAGAAGAATGCCGGCGAGCTGGCGCCGATCGGCATCTCGCAGATCGGCTTCGACTTCGCGATCGTCGAGGAATGCCAGGTGTGGACGGAGTGCGACGACTTCACCGACGTCTACGGCAACCAAGTCTACGAGATCGAGTACAGCGACAACAACCGGGACGCCGACGGCAACCCGGTCGACCCGATCAGCTTCTTCAACGCCGCCTGCGCCGCGCGGGGAAGCAAGATCTCGATCATCTATCGCGACCGCGACGTGGTCCCGGCCAGCAACTCCCACTACGTTTACAAATGGTGCTGAGCGGCTAACGGCGATGAGCCCCTCCCTCGCGGGAGGGGGCTCATGGAATCTCGGCGGACCGACCGTCCCGTCAGCGCTGTCCGGTGATGACGGCATCGAGCTGCAGCACACGGCGCTGCGCGCCCTTGGTCAACCGCTGGCCCCAGGTCGTCCTGTAGGGCACGTCCGCGACGTCGGGGCTGAAACGGGTCACCTGGAGGCCAGCCTGCCGGAACGCGGCTCTCGTCCCGTCCGCATCGGCGAAGATCGGCGGCGAGGGGAAGCCGAGCTTGGCGCAATAGGCCGCGTCGTCGAAGACGGACATGTTGATGAGCATCGTCAGGCCCGCACCCGCCCGGCCCAACCCGGCGATGGCCGACAGGATCGCGGGATCCGGCGTCGCCACCGCGGTCAGCAGCGATCCCCAGGGGAAGTTGACGGTGGTCCTGTCCGCCAAGCCGGCCAACTCCGGCGGCAGCCGCTCGACCGACGCCTGCACGAACAGGACGTTGTCGAGCCTCCGCCGGACGGCCTTGCCGGCCGACTCCGCCATCTGGCTGGCCGCGGCGTCGATGGCGATGTGGAAGATGTCAGGCGAACGCTGCGCCGCCTCGAGGACGAAGCGGCCGTCGCCCGCACCGATGTCGAGCTGGATCTAGGCTCAGCGGCGATGGACCGCGGCGAACTCGCGCGGCGACATCTCTCTGGCGGATTTTCCGGTCACGATACGCATGCCCCTTTCCTACCGATCTCGCCCGGAATGTGCAATCCGGATCCGGGATGCGGCCGCCATTCTGAACCACGCCGTCAGCATGTCATGGGCGCCCGCTCCGGCCGTGGCATCTGACAAGCGTGTTCGCCCGCCTCCCTCACTCCGGCCGCAGCCGGAAGTCGTGGCCTTCCGGCAAGGTCTGGCCGCCATCGACGACGATGGTGGTGCCGGTGATGTAGGCGGCGTCGTCCGACGCCAGGAAAGCCACCGCCGCAGCCACGTCCTGCGGCGTGCCGAGCCGGCCGAGCGGCACCGCCCGCTCCATCATCGCGATGAACTCGGCGCTGCGGTGCTGCTGCATGCCCTCGGTCAGGATGTTCCCCGGCTCGACCCCGTTGACGGTGATGCCGTAGCCGGAGAACTCCAGCGCCGCGGATTTGAGGAAGCCGTTGATGCCGGCCTTGGTCGCGGCGTAGTGGCCATGGCCCGGGCTGGTGACGCGCGGCCCGGTGATCGAGGAGGTGAAGATCATCCGCCCTCCTCCGCCCGCCCGCATCGCCGGCAGCGCCGCGCGCGCCGCGAGATAGGTGCCGCGCAGGTTGACCGCCATCACCCGGTCCCACTCCTCCGGCTCGATGTCCTCGATCAGCGTCCAGGGGTAGATCGCGGCGTTCTGCACCAGGATGTCGAGCCGGCCGAAGCCGTCGACCGCCGCCGCCACGATGGCCTCGGCATGGTCCTTGCGGCTGATGTCGGTGGCGACGAAGCGGCCGCCCAGCCGCTCCGCCGTCGCCGCGCCGGCTTCGGCCTCGGTGTCGCCGATCACCACTTGCGCGCCGTCGGCCGCCAGCCGCTCGGCTATGGCGGCGCCGATGCCCCGCGCCGCGCCGATCACGACGGCGACGCGCCCTTCCAGTCTTCCCGGCATTCCCCGGTTCCTTCGCTTCTCAGTGGTAGCGCGGCAGCAGGTCACCATGCGCCTCGATCAGATCGTCCACCAGGCGCCAGATCTCGTCGAGCGACAGCTCGGCCGCCGTATGCGGGTCCAGCATCGCGGCGTGGCGGATGGCGTCCTTGCGCCGGGTCAGCGCCGCCTCGACCACCAGCTGCTGGACGTTGATCGACAGCCGCATGATGCCGGCCAGGTGGTTCGGGATGCGGCCGATGCGGATCGGCTGCACGCCGTTGCGGTCGACATGGCACGGCACCTCGACCACCGCGGCGGCCGGCAGGTCGGTGATCAGCCCGTCATTGCGGACATTGCCGTAGATCAGGTTGTGCCGGCCGGTGACCACGGCGTGGACGATGCCGGCGGCGTATTCGTTGCTGCGGTGGACCGGGATCGGGCGGTCATCGGCCTCCAGCCCGGCGCGCAGCGCGTGCCACTCCCGGATCAGCTCCTCGCAGCGCCGCGGATACTCGTCCAGCGGCACTTCGTAGCGCTGCAGCAGGTCGTCGCGGCCGGCCTTGATGAACCAGGGGTTGTACTCGGCGAAATGGATGCTGGATTCGGTGACGAAATGCCCGGTCCGGCGCAGCATGTCGAAGCGCACCGCCTCGCCTGCCGGCACCGCCCCGGCCTCGGCCAGCGCCTTCAGCCGCGGATACAGATCCTCGCGCCCGCCATCGGGCAGCCGCTTTTCGAACTTCAGGAAATAGGCGACGTGATTGATGCCGGCGCAGAGATAGTCGAGATTTTCCGGCGCCTCGCCCAGCCAGCGCGCCATGTCGCCTGAGGTCTCCTGCACGCTGTGACACAGGCCGACCGAGCGAATGTCCGGCGCCGCCTCGGCGATCGCCCAGCAGTTCATCGCCATCGGGTTGACGTAGTTCATCAGGAGCGCGTTGGGGCAGACGGCGCGCATGTCCTCGCAGATCTCCAGCAGCACCGGGATGGTGCGCAGGCCGCGGAAGATGCCGCCGATGCCCAGCGTGTCGCCGATGGTCTGGCGCAGGCCGTAGCGCTTCGGGATCTCGAAATCCGTCACCGTCGCCGGCCGGTAGCCGCCGACCTGCATCATCAGGATGACGAAATCGGCCCCCGCCATGGCCTGGCGCCGGTCCAGCGACGCCTCGACCCTGAGATTGTCCAGCCCCAGCGCGACGCCGATGCGGCGGGCGACGATGGCGGAGGTGTTCAGCCGTTCGCCGTCGATGTCGTGCAGGGACACGACGCTGTCGGCCAGGTCCGGCTGGCTGAGGATGTCGCCGATGATCGACTGGGCGAAGACGGTGCTGCCCGCACCGATGAGGCAGATCTTGGCCATGATGGGTCTTTCGTAGAGGGAGCTATTTGAGGCCGGACAGCGCCATGCCTTCGATGAAGTGCCGCTGGGCCAGGCTGAAGGCGACCAGGATCGGCGCGATGCTGACCAGCACGGCGGCCATCATCACGGTCCATTGCGCGGCGTATTGCTGCTGCATCAGCGCCAGCCCGACCGGCAGCGTCGTCTTCTCCAGGTCGCTGGGCAGGTAGATCAGGGCGCTGAACAGGTCGTTCCAGGAGCTGAGGAAGGCGAAGATCGCCAGCGCCGCCAGGGCCGGCCGGGCCAGCGGCAGGTAGATCCGCCACCAGATGGTCAGCAGCGACGCGCCGTCCATCCGCGCGGCCTCCGCCAGCTCGATCGGAATGGTCAGGAAGTACTGGCGCAGCAGGAAGCAGCCGAAGGCGCCGCCCAGGAAGCTGGGCAGGTACAGGGGCGCCTGGGTGCCGTACAGGCCGAGGGCCTTGAAGATGACGAATTGCGGGATCGCCGCCATCTGCGCCGGGATCATCAGCGTCACCAGAAGGGCCACGAACAGCACCTGCCGGCCGGGGAAGCGCACCACGGCAAAGACGAAGGCGCCCATCGAGCAGGTCAGCAGCTGGCCGAGGGTGGAGATCGCCGCCACCGTCAGGCTGTTCCACAACAGGCCGCCGAAGGGCAGGATCCGCCAGATCGTCGCGTAGTTCTGCAGGGTCGGGTCCGGCGGGATCAGGTCGCGGCCGAACTGGTCGGCCGGCAGCTTCAGCGAGGTCGCCAGCATCCAGGCGAAGGGCGCCACCATGACCACGGCGCCGGCGATCAGCAGCGCATAGGCCAGCCCGTCGACGCCGAGGCGGAGGGTGCGGGCGCGGGGCCGCGGGCGGAGGAGGACGGGCATCGACGCGTCCATCACTGCGCCCCCCACCGCTTCTGCAGCCGGAAATAGGCCAGCGTCAGCACCAGGATCATGGCGGCGAGGGTCAGGCTCTGGGCCGCGGCCTCGCCCATGCGGAAGAAGCCGAAGCCGGTGCGGTAGACCGAGTAGATCACCGTCGGCAGGGTCGACCCGCCATTGGCGGTGCGGGTCAGGATGTAGATGTAGTCGAAGGCCTGGAAGGCGTGGATGGTCGACAGCACGGCCTGGAAGAACAGGCTGGGCACCAGGAGCGGCAGGGTGATGAAGAAAAGCTGGTGCCGCGGCCGGGCGCCGTCGATCCGTGCCGCCTCGTAATAGTCGCGCGGCACCGCCTGCAGCCCGGCCAGGAACACGATCATGCCTTCGCCGATTGCGCCCCAGACATTCACGATCACCACCGACACCAGCACCATGCGGGGGCCGAGCCAGCGCACCGGGTCGCCGCCCAGCGCGGTGACGATGCCGTTCAGCAGCCCCTGGTCCTGGGCGAAGATCCAGGACCAGATCAGCCCGACCGCGGTGGGCGAGGTGATCACCGGCAGGAAGTACAGCGCCCGGAACAGCCCGACCCCGGCCATCTTGCGGTTCAGCAGCAGGGCGACGGCCAGCGAGATCGCCAGCGTCAGCGGCACGTAGAGCGCCGAGAAGGCCAGGGTGTTGCCGAGCGACCGCATGAAGCCGCGGTCGCCGGGCAGCCCGGCATAGTTGTCGAGCCCGGCCCAGCTTGGCGGCGTCAGCAGGTCCCAGTGCAGCAGGCTGAGGCCGGCGGTGGCGACGACGGAGCCGAGCGCGCCGAGCAGCAGGCCCAGCAGGGTCGGCGACAGCAGCGCCACGGTCCAGAAGCGATCCGCGCCGCGGGGGCGGAGGCCGGTCGGGATCATCATCCGCCTCAGCGATGCGCCTGGAGGGCGTCGTCCGCCGCCGGCACCAGCTCCTCCAGCGCCTCGTCGATCGTGGCGTCGCCGTTCCACACCGGCTCCAGCGCCTCGCTGATCGCGGCGCCCCATTCCTCATAGCCGCGGAAGGAGGGCTTCAGCCGGGCATAGGACAGGGCGTCGAGGAAGACGCGCTGGTCGATCTTGGCGCCGGGCTGGTCGAGATAGGCCGGGCTCTCCGCCACCGGCTTCAGGATCGGCACGGCGAAGCCCAGCCTGGCCAGGGCCGACTGCCCGTCGGGCCCGACCGCGAACTTCACGAACTCCCACGCCTCCTGCGGGTGCGGCGAGGCCTTGGCGATGACGAAGCCGGCGCTGTTGACGCTGGTCGCCCGCCCCTTCGGCCCGGACGGCAGCGGCGCCACGCCCCAATGGAAGCTGCGCTCAGTGTATTCCGGCACCACCCAATGGCCGGACACGGTCATGGCGGCGATGCCGGCGGAGAAGCCGTCGGTGCCGTACTGCTTCAGCTGCTCCGGCGTCGGCATCGACTTGTCGTCCTGGGCCATGCCGGCGATCAGGTGCCAAGCATCGAGCGCCGGCCCCTCGGCGAACAGCGAATGGCCGTGGTCGGCGCTGACGATCTCGCCGCCATAGCTCCACACCACCGTCCCCCACCACGGCTCCGGGTCCAGGATCTCGGACCAGAAGCCCCATTGGTCGGTGCTGCCGTCGCCATTCTTGTCGATGGTCAGCGCCTTGGCGGTGCGCCGCAGGTCGTCCCAGCTCCAATCCGCCGTCGGATAGGGCAGCTTGGCGGCGTCGAACATGTCCTTGTTGTAGTAGAGGACGATGGTCTGGAAATCGCGCGGCAGGCCGTACATCCCGTCCGGCAGGCGATAGGCCTCGAGCGTGATCGGGTAGATGCCGTCCAGCGCCTTCGGGTCGGCGTCGAGATAGGGCTGCAGGTTCAGGAGCGCGCCGCGCGACTGCCAGTCCGGATACAGCGGCGCATCCATGGCGAAGACGTCGGGCGGGGTGCCGCCGGCCACCAGCACCCGCAGCTTCTGCCAGTAGGAATCCCAGTCATTGACCTCGACCTTCACGGTGATGCCGGGATGCTTCGCCTCGAAGGCGCGGGCGACGCTGTTCCAGACCTCGCCCTCCGACGGCGTGCCCCAGATCATGTAGGTCAGCTCGGTCGCCGCCCGGGCCGGGGCCGTCATGGCCAGCGCCGCGCAGAGCACGGCCGCAGATGCTTGCAGTTTCATCTTTCGCCTCCCTCCGGGCCCGCACTCGGCCCCCGATCGGGTTGTCCCCATGTCGCCACTGTGACACTGCGGATTCCGGATTTCTTCCGCCAGGTGGCGTTCATTTTCCGGAAAACCAGCGTGTCAGAACCCCAGCACCAGGCCGCTGACCAGCACGGTGTTGTCATAGTCCGGCCCCTGGCGGAACGACGCCGTCTCCCAGCTCAGCTCGGCATAGGCGTTCAGCCCCGGGGCGAGGGTGTAGACCAGGGTGCCGGCGGCGATGTGGTTCTGCTTCAGGTCCGACCGGCCGGCGTCGCCGGTCTCCGCGTCGCCCGCCAGGCCGTTGCCCTTGCGGCCGGTGGTCCAGGCATAGCCGAGCCCGGCCTCGAAATCGCCGAAGCGCCAGGCCAGGCTGGCGGCGAGCGTGTCGATCGCCTTGCCGCTGTCGGCGATGCTGTCGTAATGGACCCAGTTCAGGCTGCCGGTGATGTCGCCGGCCGCGACCTGCGTGCCCAGGCTGTAGGCGGCGAGATCGCGATGGCCGCTGACGCCGTTGCCGGTCGAGGCGGTGCCGGAGACCAGCACCGACACGCCGCCGAGATCGGTCGTGTAGTTCGCGCCGGCGGTGACGACGTTCTCGTACAGCGTGTCGCCGTCACTGATGAGATCGCCGCGGCCGCTATTGCCGGCATGGGCGTCGCCGCCGACCACCGGCGTGAAGTCGATGCCGAAGGAGAAGCCGCCGAGATCTGGCGAGCTGTACTTGATCCGCGTGTCCGGGTCGCCGATGCCCGAGATGTAGGTCGGATCCAGCGAGAAGAAGTGCCCGCCGCCATATTTGTAGTCGTGGTCGAGGTTGTCGCCCCAATTGGCGCCCATCCCCATCCCCGACACCACCGCATCATGGGCGAAGACGTAGCCGTAATCGCCGGCCACGGCGTCGACATCGCCGAGGGTGACCGTGCCGAAGCCGCCCTGCAGGTAGATGTAGGCATGGTCGACGGTGACGTTGTCCTCGCGGTTGACGCTGTCGAAGCGGATGCGGCCGCCGTACTCCAGGCCGCTGTCGGTCGTGTTCTTGACGTCGAATTGCAGCCGGGCGCCGGAGCGGAAATCATAGTCGCGGTCAAAGCCGCTGTCGCCGGACTGGTCCAGCACCGCAGCGGCCTCGAAGCCGAGGAAGCCGGAGATCTTCAGCTGCAGCCCGGAGGTGACCGGCGCTTCCGCCGCCACCGCTCCTGTGCTCATGGAGATGATGCCCGTCGCCGCGCAGATCGCCGCGGCGGCGTTGCTTCGCGCCCTTGCCATCGTTTGCCCCCTGTTGCCGGGTTCGCCCCGTGCCCGGCACTGTGGAGGGTCGGATTCCGGATTTCTTCCACCCGATCGCTTGTGTTTTCCGGAAAGCCAGCCGCATTCTCGATGGGATGAGACCGTTTCAGAATGCCAACACCGTCATTGCGAGGAGGCGAAGCCGACGGAGCAATCCAGGGGCCTGTGCGAACCGGCCCCTGGATTGCTTCGCTGCACTCGCAATGACGGCGAGAGGATGGACGTTGTGAAAAGATCCCTGGGATGAGCGACATCCAGACAGCGCCGCCGGACATCGAGACCTATATCGACAGCGGCGATTTCTACGCCGAGCGGCATGTGCCGGAGCCGATGGGCCAGGCGCATTGGCACGACCATATCGAGCTGAACCTGCTGCTGGCCGGCGGCATGACCTATCTGTTCAACGGCACGCGGATCTCGATCGGCGCCAACCGGGTGCACCTGTTCTGGGCGGCGGTGCCGCATCAGGTGATCGCGGTGGAGCCGACGGCCGACCTGATCTGCGTCTACCTGCCCTTCGCCGATTTCCTGGCCCTGCCGGTGGCCGACGCCTTCAAGTCCGGCGTGATGGACGGCCGCTTTGCCACGGTGGCGGCGCCCGACCCGATCGACCCGCTGCTGTTCCAGCGCTGGGCCGCGGAATGGCCGGAGGGGTCGGCGCTGCGGCAGCAGATCCTGCGCGAGGAGGTGGGGCTGAGGGTCAAGCGCCTGTCGCTCGACGCCGTGGCGCCCGACGCCCCGGCCGACGCGACACCCTGCGAGATCGAGACGGCCGAGGAGGCGCCGCGGCTGGCCAATGCCGGCCGCCGCGCCATCGCCCGCGTCCAGGCGATGACCGACCACATCAACGCGCATTTCGGCGAGCCGGTGACGGTCGAAGCGGTGGCCGCGGCCGGCGGGCTGCACCCGACCAACGCCATGGCGGTGTTCAAGCGGGTTCTCGGCATGACCATCGCCCAGTACATCCGGCGGCAGCGGCTGAGCCGGGCGATGATGATGCTGGTCGACACCGACCTGTCGATCGCCGAGGTCGCCTTCGGCTGCGGCTACGGCTCGCTGAGCCAGTTCTACGAGGAGTTCCAGCGCCACTGCCGCAGCACGCCGCGGCAATACCGGCTGAAGTTCCGGCGGTAGGGCCGGCCCGTCAGGCGTCGTGGGCCGCGGCGCCGCGGAGGTGCCGCTCGATCTGGTCGAGGCGGGCGTTCAGCACGGTGTAGAGCAGCGCGACATCGGCGCGCAGCGAGCGCAGCAGCATCTCGGCATCGGCCTCGGCCATCACGGCGTCAGGACGGGCGGCGGCCTGCGGCGCCCGGCCGTTCTCCAGCGCGCTGCTGATCCGGGCCAGGGTCGAGGCGCGGGGGTTGGCGACCCCGGCCTCGATGTTGTGCAGGCCGGTGACCGACAGCCGGGCCCGGCGCGCCAGTTCGGCCTGGGTCCAGTTCAGCATCCGCCGCGCCGCGCGGATCTGCTGCGGCGCGATCATGCCTGGCCGATGTCGCGCAGCGCCGCCCAATGCGGCGCCAGGCTGCGGCCGACCGCCTGCCACAGGGCGAAGCGGCGGCGGTAGAAGCCGGCCAGGCACGGATCGGGCACCACCTCGCGCGGCGGCGCCACCATCGCGGAAGCGGCCTCGTCGAGGTCGGCGAAGCGGCCGGCGCCGACGGCCGCGGCCATGGCGGCGCCCAGCGCCCCGGTCTC
>NZ_JANX01000039.1 GCF_000767795.1 Inquilinus limosus MP06
CGCGCAGCAGCTGCGCGGGCCGCACGACCGATGGCCGGTGCAGATCCGCATTCGTCAGGATCAGCTCCGCCCGCTCCGGCCTCGGTTCCGTCGCGGTGCGGAGCAGCGCCACGACCGAGGCACCCGGGGCGCTGACGCCGCGCAGGGCGGTGGGACCATCACCCCGTCGGCCCAGCGCCGCGATCGTGGCCGCGATCTCCGCGGTCAGGTCGAAGGGCGCCGCCTGCCGCGCCCAACGCAGCTCGTCCTCGGCCGTCCCGGCCGGGATCTCCCGCGCGGCGAACTCGAATCCCATCGGCAGAAGCAGCCCGTCGCCCACGGCCGCCGCGAGCCGCAGGGATCGCAGATAGGCACGGCGCAGCAGCGGCGTGTGTCGGATGCAGGCGGCCAGCCGGGGGCCATCGAGCGGTTCGGGACAGGTGATTGCCGGTAGCAGTTGGCGCGCCGGGTCGGGCGTGGAGCGCGACCATGCCTCCAGGTTGCCTGCGGTGGACAAGACGGCGTCGAAACCGCAATCCCGCAGCTGACCTTGATCCACTTCCCGACAGGATCTGGCGGCGAGCCACATGGGGCTGCCGTCGGCGCGCATCTGTGCGCCGATCTCCGACCACCGGCATGCCTCGACCGGGCTCGATATAGGGCAGATGATGCCGTCAACTCCTGCAGGCCATTGCGCCGCAACCGATGCCGCCAGAGAGCTCAAGGCCGCGTCGTCCGGTACCGTCTTCGAAGCCCGGGACCGCAGGCGACGCGGATCAGGTGGCTCGTCGTCACCCGATGCGCCCGCCACGGGATCCCGGGTGGCGAGAGACAGGTCCACGATCAGCCCGAGACCGCGGCGACGGCAGGCATCGGCGATCGATCCGGCTGCGGCACGGAGTTGGGAGAGGCTGGATCGGGCTGGCGCTGATGCCATGACCAGATGGTCGAATCCCATCTCGGCGATTCGAGGCAGAAGCTCGCTCAGGAAGCGGTCTGACAGTGGTGCCGCCTGCGCTGAGAGCCTGTACATCGCCCGCGGCTTCAAGGATGTGGGGAGCCGGTCTGCTCCCGGACGAATCCTCTGCATTCCGGTGGCGAGTCCGGCCATGGCACTCTCGCGTCAGATGCGGCGAAGTTGTTCGCTTCATGAACGGCACGGGTGAAGATGTGGTTCCTGTGTTGATCGTGGAGCGTAAGGCGTGGCCAGCCGAAGCGGCTGAATATTGGTGTGATGTATTCAGGGAGTATTTGGTGGCATGCCGTCTCAGCCTTTGAGAGGCGAGCGTGATGTGCGGCTTGGGGCAGGTCTCGTGAGTCAGGAGCGGCAAAATTCGGCGCTGGAAGCGCGGATTGACGACCAATGCCGGCATGTCCCGCGATGGCGCAAAGGGCCGACTGCGACGTCCGCCCGGTCCGGTATATGTCCGGTGCCTGCATCGTCGATGGGTCCAGATTGCAGCGGAGCGCCGGCTGGCGCCGCGTGGCTGCAGGCCCCGGGGTCGGTCCGATCCCGGCCTGAGGCGCCGATGCGACGCCTCGCCCGAAGCTGTCAGCCCGCGATCGGCAGGATCGGAACCGCAGTCTCCGACAGGCGTATCGGGCCGCAGGAGGCGCGCTCGATGATCCGGCTGGTGATCTGCACGCGCACGGGGATATCGGCCGGGATCCGTCCGTTGATCCGGTCGTCGAGCAGGCGCACGCAGGCGGCCCCCATCTGCTGGCCGAAGACCTTGACGGTCGTCAGCTGCGGCGAGATCTGAGTGGCGGCGGAATAGTCCCCGAAGCCGACCACCGAAGCGTTCTCCGGAATCCGATAGCCGAGCCGCAGGAGCTCGGAGACCACGGTCAGCGCCAGCCCGTCATGGGCGCAGAAGAAGGCGGTGGGGTGAAATCCCTCGGCATGCGCGGCGCGGAGATGCTCGGTGAAGCGTGAATCCGCCTGGAACCTCATCTCCCGGAATTCCACATCGGCCTGCTTCTCCAGCACTTCCCGCACGCCGTAGAAGCGTTCGACGCGGCCGCGGAAGCCGGGTGTCCCGTGCACGTAGACGATGCGGCGGTGGCCGAGGGCCAGGAGGTAGTTGGCGACGGCGGCCCCGGCCTCGTGGTCGGTGCCGCCGACATGGTCGGCCTGCTCGAGCGGCTCCAGCCAGCCCTGCCGGACGATCGGCCTGCCCAGCGTCCGGACCCGAGCAAAGGTCTCGCGGTCATGCGGCCCGACCAGGACCGCGCCGCTGCAGGATCGCACGATCGCCTGGATCTCCTCGGGCTCATGGGTCCAGCGCATGTTGAGGCGGTAGCCCAGCCTCTCGGCCTCGGACTGGGCTCCGTTCTGGATCAGCAGGTGAAGCTCGCTGTTGATCAGATCGGTGTCGTGGAAGATCACCCCGAGGGTCAGCAGCTCCGGCTCCGGGCTCGGGCGCGCGTAGCCCAGCTCGGCCGCCACCTCCCGGACGCGGCGGCGTGTCTCGTCGGAGACGCCGTCCTTGCCGGACAGGGAGCGCGACACCGCGAATTTCGACAGGCCCGTGCGTTGCGCGATCGTCGCCAGCGTGACCTTGGCCATTGCTGATCCTCTTTCCAGGCCCGATCCCTTCTAGCATCGGCCCATAACGGTTCAAAAAAGTTTTGTCCGAATGCGTATCGATGGTGCGGTATCGATAGAGCGGATCATTTTATGCGGCAGTGGTTCCGTTTCTTGGCGATGAAATTTCCCAATCATAACGCTTTACCTAACAAAATCGTCCATGCAAGCCTTCCATCACAACGGCCGATCATAACAGGCCGGACATTGGGGGGAGGAGACCCATGGTGAAGCTGAGCCGCAGGGCTTTCATCGCCGCCACATCCGCCACCGCCGCGTCGATCGCGCTGCCTGGGCTGGGCCGCGCCGCCGAGATCAAGGAATCAGCCTTCCTGAAGGACCGGGTGGCGGCCGGCACGCTGCCGCCCGTCGCGCAGCGTCTGCCGGCGAACCCGTTGGTGATCACGCCGCTGGAGCGCGCCGGCCAGCAGGGCGGCGACTGGAAGCACGCGCTGGTCGGCGGCGGATCGCTGTCGATGGTGGTGCGCTATCAGGGCTACGAGCCGCTGGTCCGCTTCAACCCAGACTGGTCGGGCTTGGTCGAGAACACGGCCGAGTCCTGGAGCGTCAATGCCGACGCCACCGAATACACCTTCCGCCTGCGCAAGGGCCACAGATGGTCGGACGGGCATCCCTTCACGACCGAGGATGTCCAGTTCTGGTATGACGCCTTCTTCACCGACACGGACACCAACACCGGCGGCAACAGCTGGTGGTACGCCGGCGGCAAGCCGGCCCGCATCGAGGTGATCGACGAGACGACGTTCAAGGTCGTCTTCCCGTCGCCCAACGGCTTCTTCGTGCAGAACCTCGCCTGGGCGCAGCAGGACCAGCTGACGCGCACGCCGAAGCACTATCTGCAGCAGTTCCACGCCCGCTACAACCCGGATGCCGACAAGCTCGCCAAGGAGAAGGGGCTGCAAAGCTGGATCGCGCTGTTCCAGCGCGAGATCGGCCTGTCCGACGACAACACCTTCTTCCAGAACCCGAGCCGGCCGACGCTCAACGCCTGGATGTTCACGGTCGCACCGGGACAGAGCACCGAGCAGGCGCTGGCGGTCCGCAACCCCTACTACTTCAAGGTCGATCCGGAGGGCACCCAGCTGCCCTATTTCGACCGCATCGTCTACCAGATGGTGGCCGATCCCGAAGTCCTGCTGCTGAAGGTGCTGCAGGGCGAGATCGACATGATGGACCAGTACATCGCCACGCCGGCGAACAAACCGGTGCTGTTCGACGGCCAGGAGAAGGGCGGCTACGGCTTCTATACGCTGAAGGAGACCGCCGCCAATGTGATGGTCTTCCAGCTTAACCTGAACCACACCGACCCGGTGAAGAACAAGCTGTTCAACACTCGGGAGTTCCGCCAGGCGCTCTCGCTCGCCGTCGACCGGCAGGCGCTGATCGACGCCGTGTTCGTCGGGCAGGGCCAGCCGGCGCAGGCGTCGATCCGGCCGGACGATCCGCTCTATGTCGAGCGGCTGGCCAAGGATTTCACGCAATACGATCCGGACGCCGCCAATGCGATGCTGGACAAGCTGATCCCGAACCGGGACGGCGACAATTACCGGACCGACGAGAGCGGCCGACGGGTGACGGTCATCTTCGAGATCGACCAGACCCGCACCACCTTCCTCGACATGTTCCAGCTGGTGGTTCCCATGTTCCAGGCCGTGGGCATCGACGCCCAGGTGCGCAGCATGGACCGCTCGCTGTGGGAGACGCGGGTGCGCCGCGGCCGTGACTTCGACGCGACGGCGCATCAGTTCGGAGCGAACAGCGGCATCGCCGCCATGCTCGATGCCCGCTACTTCGTGCCGTTCTCGACCAACTCGCTCTATGCCCCGGGCTGGTCCCTCTACTATCTCGACCCGAAGAACCCCGACGCGATCGAGCCGCCGGCGGAGATCAAGGCGCAGCAGGATCTCTACACGAGGCTGCTGGCCACCGGCGACCCCGAGCAGCAGAAGACGGTGATGAAGCAGATCCTCGAGAACGCCGCGGATCTGTTCATGACCTTCGGCGTCAGCCTGCCGCCGGACAGCTACGGCATCGTCAAGACCAACATGGTCAATGTCCCGAAGACCATGCCGAACTCCTTCGGCTGGCCGACCCCTGGCCCGGCGCGGCCGGAACAGTTCTTCAAGGCCTGAGCGGCGCCCTTCGTTGCAGCCGGCCCGGCCCGACGGGCCGGACCCTTCGACCGAGACACAGGAACCGAGACATGCCGGACACCGTTGCGCCATCGGCCGGGGGCCTGAGGACAGCCGACTGGTACAGATCGGCGACGCGCTGGACGCAGCTCACCCTCGCCGAGGACGACCCGATCCGCTTCGATCCGGAGTTCTGGATCGACCTGTTCCGGCGCAGCAAGTCGAACGCGACCTGCCTCAGCGCGGGCGGCTATATCGCCTACTATCCCTCCAAGGTGCCGTTCCACTATGTGAGCAAGCATCTGGGCGACACCGACCCCTTCGGCACGCTGGTGGAGGGTGCCCGGCGCCTCGGCATGCATGTCATGGCGCGGGTCGATCCGCATGCCATCCACCAGGACGCGGCCGACGCCCATCCGGAATGGATCGCCGTCGACCGGGACGGCAACCGGCGCCGGCACTGGGCCTATCCGAGCGTCTGGGTCACCTGCGCCTACAGCGACTACAATTTCGAGTTCATGCCGCAGGTGGTGCGCGAGATCACGCGCGACTACGACATCGACGCGATCTTCGCCAATCGCTGGCAGGGGCACGGCGTCTGCTATTGCGAGACCTGCCGGCGGAGCTTCCGCGACGCGTCGGGCCACGACCTGCCGCTCGACGCCGATCCCGAGGATCCGGCCTGGCTGGCCTGGACCGCCTGGCGGCGAACGGTGCTGAGCCGCCTCGTGGTCGAATGGGACGAGGCGATGAAGGCGATCAAGCCGAACACCAGCTTCATTCCGAACATGGGCGGCGTGTCGCTGATGGAGTTCGATCTCAAGCTGATCGAACGGCACTGCCCGTTCCTGGTCGTCGACGACCAGGGCCGGCGCGGGACCGAGCCGGTGTGGCTGTCGGGCCGCAACGGCAAGCGCATGCGGGCGACCTTCCGCGACCGGCCGGTGGTCCTGATCACCTCGATCGGGCCGGAGGAGAAGTACCGCTGGAAGGATGCGGTGACCACGGGCCCGGAGATCCGGTCCTGGATGCTCGACGGCGTGGTCCAGGGCATGCTGCCGTGGTTCACCAAGTTCAACGGCGTGGTGCCGGATCAGCGCTGGGTCGCGCCGGTCGTCGACAGCTTCGGCCTGCACGCGGCGCTGGAGCCGGCCTTCGCGGCGACGCGGCCGGCGGCGGAGATCGCCATCCTCGACCCGGCCACCACCCTGCGCCATCACGGGCCGGAGACGCGCCGGGAGGCGGAGGCCGACGATCTCGGCTTCTACCAGGCGCTGGTCGAGGAGAAGCTGCCCTTCGAGATGCTGTCCGACCAGGCGATGACGCCGGAGCGGCTGGACCGCTTCAAGGTCGTGATCCTGGCCAATGCGACCTGCCTGTCCGACGCGCAATGCGCCGCGCTGGAGGCCTATGTCGCCCGGGGCGGCAGCGTGGTCGCGGCCCATGAGACCTCGATGCGCGACGAGACCAACCGCCCGCGCGGGACCCTGGCGCTGGCCGGCCTGCTGGGCGTGACGGTGACCAGGCCGCCGCGGGCGGGTGTCCAGAACAGCTATGTGGCGCTGAACGGCCGCCATCCGATCGCGGAAGGCTATGACGGGGCGGCGCGCGTCATCGGCGGCACCCGTCTGATCGGCGTCGAGGCCGCGGCCGATGCCGAGGTGCCGTTCCTCTATGTCCCGGATTTCCCCGACCTGCCGATGGAGGAGGTCTATCCGCGCGAGGCGCCGCGGGGCGCCGCGGTGGTGGCGCGGCAGCATCCGGGCGGCGGGCGGACGGTCTACATCCCCTGGAACATCGGCGGCATCTTCTGGGAGGTGCTGGCCGCCGACCACCAGCGGCTGATCGCCAACGCCGTGCGCTGGGCGCTGGGCAAGCGGCCGGATGTCGAGGTGGCCGGCCGGTCGGTGCTGGATGTCGCCGTGCGCGAAAGCGAGGGCGGGCTGGTGGTCGCGCTGCAGAACCTGACCAACCCGATGATGATGAAGGGGCCGACGCGGGAGACCTATCCCGTGGGGCGGCAGGAGGTCTCGGTCGCCATTCCCGCCGGCCGCTCCTTCGCCGGGGCGCGGCTGCTCGTCGCCGGGGAGACGGCGGAGGCGAAGGTGGAGGCGGGCCGGGTGACCGTGACCGTGCCGGCGATCGACCTGGTCGAGGCCGTGCACATCACCTGGGCCTGAACAGGGAGGCGCGGGCGGCCATGCTGCGCTACGTCATCAAGCGCCTGATCTACATGGTCCCGACCCTGCTCGGCATGTCGATCATCGCGTTCCTGATCATCCAGTTGCCGCCGGGCGATTATCTCACCTCGATGATCGCCATGATGACGGATTCCGGCCAGAACGTGGATCCGGCGCAGGTGGCGCGGCTGAGGGAGATCTACGGCTTCGACGATCCCGTCTGGCTGCAGTACTGGAAGTGGATAAGCGGCATCCTGTTCCGCGGCGATTTCGGCTATTCCTTCGAATGGAACCGGCCGGTCGCTGACCTGATCTGGGAACGGATGGGCTCGACGCTGGCGATCTCCCTCGCCTCGCTGCTCTTCGTCTGGGCCATCTCGCTGCCGATCGGCATCTATTCGGCTATGCGCCGCCATTCGGTCGGCGATTACGGCTTCACCTTCCTCGGCTTCCTCGGTCTCGCCGTGCCGAACTTCATCCTGGCGCTGACGCTGATGTATCTCTCCTACAAATATTTCGGCCAGAGCGTCGGCGGGCTCTATTCCCCCGAATATGTCGACGCGCCATGGTCCTGGGCCAAGGTCGGCGACCTCCTCGCCCATCTCTGGATCCCGATCATCATCATCGGCACGCACGGCACCGCGGCGCTGATCCGGATCCTGCGCGCCAATCTCAGCGACGAGCTGAACAAGCCCTATGTGATCACCGCCAAGGCCAAGGGCCTGCCCGAACACCGGGCGGTGCTGCGCTATCCCGTGCGCATCGCCCTCAACCCCTTCGTCTCGGCCCTCGGCTGGGTGCTGCCGGACCTGATCTCGGGCGCCACGATCACGGCCATCGTGCTCAACCTGCCGACGGCCGGGCCGCTGCTGCTCCGCGCCCTGATCTCGCAGGACATGTACCTGGCCGGCAGCTTCATCCTGCTGATGGGCGTGCTGACGCTGATCGGGATGCTGGTCTCCGACATCCTCCTCGCGCTGCTCGACCCCCGGATCCGGTTCACCTGATGAGCGGGCACATCTTCATCGACGGGCCGGCGGAGACGGCACCCGCCGTCACCCTCCTGAAGCCCAAGGCCAACGGAGGAGAAATCGCCGCCGCCGGGCAATGGGCGCTGATCTGGCGGCGCTTCGCCCGCAACAAGGTGGCGGTCGCGTCGGGCGTCGTCATCCTGCTGTTCTATCTCATCGGCGCCTTCGCGGAGTTCCTGGCCCCGGCGCTGCCCGATGCCGCGCGGCCGCAATTCACCAATGCACCGCCGCAGAAGATCCGTTTCTTCGCGGCCGACCCCGACGGCGGCTCGCGCTTCCTGCCGCATGTCACCGGCTACTCCATGCAGGTGGACCAGGCGTCGCTGCGCCGCAGCTATGTCACGGACGAGGCCAAGGTCGTGCCGATCGGCTTCTTCGTGAAGGGCCCGGCCTACCGGCTGTGGGGCCTGATCCCGATGGACCGGCATCTCATCGGCCCGGTGCGGCCGGGCGACACCCTGTATCTGCTCGGCACCGACAAGCTCGGCCGCGACCTGCTGAGCCGGCTGATCTACGGCACCCGAATTTCGATGTCGATCGGGCTCATCGGCGTCTGCATCAGCCTGCTGCTCGGCGTCACGCTGGGCAGCCTCTCCGGCTTCTACGGCGGCGCGGTGGACATGGTGATCCAGCGCATCATCGAGGTGATCAGCTCGATGCCCACCATCCCGCTCTGGCTGGGGCTGGCGGCGGCGATCCCGCTCACCTGGTCGCCGCTCCAGGTCTATTTCGTGATCACGCTCATCGTCTCGCTGTTCGGCTGGACTGGGCTGGCGCGCGAGGTGCGCGGCCGGTTCTATGCCTTGCGGGGCGAGGACTTCGTGACCGCCGCCCGGCTGGACGGGTCGGGCGAGCGGCGGCTGATCTTCCGGCACATCCTGCCGTCGCTCACCAGCCACATCCTCGCGGTGGTGACGCTCGCGGTTCCAACTATGATCGTGGCCGAGACGGCGTTGTCCTTCCTCGGCATCGGGCTGAAGCCGCCCGTGGTCTCCTGGGGCGTGCTGCTGCAGGAGGCGCAGAATGTGCGCACCATCGCCGGCGCGCCGTGGCTCCTGGTCTGGCCGGCCGGCGCCGTGGTCCTGGCCGTGCTGGCCTTCAACTTCCTCGGCGACGGCCTGCGCGACGCCGCCGACCCCTACGATTCATGACGGGGGCGGCGATGGGACTGATGACGGCGGACCGGCCCGCCGCAGCCGCCGACAAGGCCGAGGTGGTGCTGCGGGTCGAAGGGCTCAGCCTCGACTTCAACCTGCGCACCCATATTCTCCACGCGGCGCGGGAGGTCAGCTTCGAGCTGAGGCGCGGCCGGACCCTCTGCCTCGTCGGCGAAAGCGGCTCGGGCAAGAGCGTGACCGCGCGGGCGCTGCTGCGCATCATCGACCGCAATGGGCGGATCGCCGGCGGCCGCATCCTGCTGCGGGGCAGGGGCGACGAGGTCGACATCGCGGGGCTCAAGGAACGCAGCCCGGAGCTGCTGAAGATCCGGGGTGGCCGGATCGGCCTGGTCTTCCAGGAGCCGATGAGCTCGCTGTCGCCGGTGCACACCATCGGCTCGCAGATCGTCGAGGCGCTGCGGCTGCACCGCCGGCTCGGCAAGAAGGCCGCGCGCGGGGCGGCCATCGACCTGCTGCGCCAGGTCGAGATCCCGCATCCCGACCGGATGGTCGATCGCTACACCTTCGAATTTTCCGGCGGCATGCGGCAGCGGGCGATGATCGCCATGGCGCTGGCCTGCGACCCCGACATCCTGATCGCCGATGAGCCGACGACCGCGCTCGACGTCACCACCCAGGCGGAGATCCTCGACCTGATCAAGCGGCTGCAGGACAGCCGCGGCATGGCCATGCTGCTGATCACCCACGACATGGGGCTGGTCGCCGAGATCGCCGATGAGGTCGCGGTGATGCATTACGGCCGCATCGTCGAGCGCGGCAGCGCCGACGCCATCTTCCACGACCCGCGGCATCCCTATACCCGCGCGCTGCTGAACGCGACGGTGAAGCTGGAGCAGAACCGGCGCGCGCTCACCCGGCCGGCGGCGGCCGAGCCGGACGAGGCGTCACCGGTGCTGTCGCTGCGCGGCGTGTCGAAGGTCTATGGTCGCGGCGACCACGCGATCCGGGCGGTCGACGATGTCAGCCTCGATCTTTTCCCTGGGGAGAATCTCGGCATCGTCGGCGAGAGCGGCTCGGGCAAGACCACGCTCGGCCGGCTGATCCTGCGGACGGTGGAGCCCAGCGCCGGCCGCATCACCTATGTCGACGGCGAAGGACGGCCGGTGGAGGTGACGGCGCTGGGCAAGCCGGGGCTCAAGGCGTTCCACCGCGATGTCCGGCTGGTGTTCCAGGACCCCTTCGCCTCGCTGAACCCGCGCATGACGGTCAAGCAGATCATCGGCGATCCGCTTTATGTCAGCGGGACGGCACGCGGCGCGGCGCTGACCAGGCGGGTCGCGGAGCTGATGGAGCTGGTCGGGCTCGACCCGCTCGCGATGGAGCGCTATCCGCACGCCTTCTCGGGCGGGCAGAGGCAGCGCATCGGCATCGCCCGCGCCCTTGCGCTCGACCCGCGCATCGTCATCGCCGACGAGGCGACGGCGGCGCTCGACGTCTCGATCCGCTCGCAGATCCTCGACCTGCTGCTCGACCTCCAGCGGCGGCTGCGCCTGAGCTTCGTCTTCATCTCGCACGACATTTCGGTGGTCCGCTATTTCTGCGACCGGGTCGCGGTCATGCATCGCGGCCGGCTGGTGGAGATGGGCCCGGCCGAGGAGATCTGCACCGCGCCGCGCGAGCCCTATACCCGCAGCCTGATCTCGGCCGTGCCGAACCCCGATCCCCGACGGAAGCGGATGATGCATCGCACCCGATTTGCCCCCGAGGAGGCACTGGCCCGCAAGACCAGCTAGCGCCCGAGGGATCATCACGCCGCCGGTTGACACGGGCGGGCGCAGGCCGCGCCCGCCGAAGGACGAGCATTGCGCGAAAGGAGCGCCCCATGGCCACGGACAAGGTCCCGCAGATCCCGTTCGGAGCGGTCTATTTCCGCAAGTCCAACCCGCCGCGCGAGGATTGGGCGCGGGACTACAGGACGGCGGCGGAGGACGGGCTCAACATCTTTCGCCACTGGTTCATGTGGAGCGTCATCGAACGCCGCCCCGGCGTCTACGACTGGGAGGATTACGACCGGCAGATGGACCTGGCGGCCGAGAACGGCCTCAAGACCATCATCGCCGAGCTGACCCACACGGTCCCCGACTGGGCCTATCGCAAATTCGCCCATGCCCGGCAGGTCCGGATGGACGGGCGTCCGCTGACCTCGAATATGGGCGTCAGCGCCGCCGTGGGTGGCTTCGCCAACAATGGCGGCGGGGCAGGGGCCCTCAGCATGAACTGCCCCGAGGTGAAGGAGGCGGCCGGTGCCTTCCTGACCACGCTCGCCACCCGCTACAAGGGGCATCCGGCGCTGCTCGGCTACGACGTCTGGAACGAGGTCAACTACGCCGCCGATGTCGATTATTCGAGCTACGCCAAGGCCGCCTTCCGCGACTGGCTGAAGCGGAAATACGGCGACCTCGAGACGTTGGCCCAGGCCTGGCACCGCTATTCCTATGCCGAGTGGGACGACATCGAGCCGCCGGCCGAGATCGCCGCCTATCCGCAGGGCCTCGACTGGATCGAGTTCCGGCGGGACAATTTCTACGGCCAGATGCAGTGGCGCATCGACACCATCCGCGCGGTGGACCGGGACTGCCTGATCGCGGCGCACGGCATCGCCGGCGCCATTCCGAACATGGCGGCCAATGGCTGCGACGACTGGCTGGCAGCCTCCAAGGTCGAGATCTACGGCATGACCTGGGTGCCGGCGCGCAAGGGCAACCAGCCCTGGCGCAATTTCTACGGCGCGGACCTCACCCGCGCCGCCGCCCGCGGCAAGCCGTTCTGGCACGCCGAGCGGCAGGGCGGCCCGCTGTGGCTGCAGCCGCAGGTGCTGGGCCGCGACAAGGAGGATGGCCGCGTCGCCGAGCCGGAGGACATCCGCGTCTGGACCATGACCTCCTTCGCCGCCGGCGCGACCGGTGTCCTCAACCTGCGCTGGCGGCCGCTGCTGGACGGCCCGCTGTTCGGCGCCTTCGGCTCCTACGCCATGGACGGCTCGCGCACACCGCGCTCGGAGATGGCGAGCGCCATCGCCAGATGGGCGAACGCGCCGGAGCAGAAGGATGTGTTCGCGGCGCGCCCGGTGAAGGGCGATGTCGGCCTGCTGGTCGTCCCGGAGGCGCAGGCCTGGGACCTGCTGCTCAACCACCGCCATTGCCCGGAGACCTATGCCGAGGCGATGTGGGGCGCCTATCGCGGCTTCTTCGACAACGGCATCCAGGCGGATTGGGTGCATGTCGACGACATCGACGCCCATGACACGATCTACGCGCCGTACCCGATCATGCTGACGGCGGCGCATGCCGAAAGGCTGGCCCGCTGGGTGGAGGCGGGCGGCACGCTGATCAGCGAGGCCTGCATCGGCTATTTCGGCGACCGCGGCAAGGTCGGCATCGTGCAGCCGAACCATGGGCTCGACCGGGTCTTCGGAGTGCGCGAGGACGAGGTCGAGTTCATGCCCGACATCGGCGACCGCATCCGCTTTGACTACGGTGGCCACACCGTGACGGGCGGCGGTTTCCTGCAAAGCTATACCGTTGCGGGCGGGGCCGAGCGCGGCCGCTTCGCCGACGGTCGGCTCGCGGTGGTCGAGAACACCCACGGCCGCGGCCGGACCCTGCTGGTCGGCACCCATCCGGGAGTCGGCTATTTCAGAGCCTCCGGTGAGGCGAACCGGAGCTATTTTCGCGAGGTCTTCGCCTGGACCGGCCGGGAGCAGCATGTCCGGCTCTCGAACGGCGCAATGCAGGCCAGGCTGCATGACGGCGAAGGCGGCAAGGTGCTCTGGGTGGTGAACCCGACGCGCGAGACCCAGCGCTCGACCGTCACACTCGCGGGCCGGTACGGGACGCTCCGTTTCGGCCGGACGCATTGGGCGGCCGAAGGCGCCCGGGCCAAGGATGATGACGTGGTGCTGCCGCCGCGGGACGTTCTGGTGGTCCGGCTCGCCTAGGCCGTGAACCCCTCCAGACCGGGATCGGGTGGATAGCGGCCTGTCCGTTTCTTGCGATCGGAAGGGACAGGCCGCGCTCGGACGGCGCCAATTCAGCGGCAGGAACAGCTCCGCGACCGCCTCATGCTGCGGCACCTCCGGGAAGAAGCTCGGCCGCTGGCAGCGGATCCGGAAGTCGCGGGCGTCCTTGCCGATGGCCGGAAGCCAGTCGCGATAGAGGTCGAGCGCGGCGGACTCCAGATTGTCGGTGGCGCCACGCGACGCGCAGCACCGCGCAGCGCCCGCCAGGGATCTGGCCGGCCCTTGTGGCTCTGTCACGGGTCCCCGAACGCGGTCAGTGGACCGTCACGGGGACGACCGGCGTGGGTTAATGTGTTTCCAAGCGAGAAAAGACGGATCGAAAGCATGGCCGTCGGAGATCATGCTTTTCATCGACCTAAAAATATGCCTCACTTTCCCAAACAGCGGGCAGGGGAGGCATCATGGCGCGGCCGCACGGGCACGGACGGGTGCTGACATCCAGCGATTTCGGGGCGACGACGGTCTATGCCTGCGGCCTCGACCAGCGCTTCTGCTACTGCGCCTATGTGCCGGAGGATTACGATGAGGACGGCACCGATCGCTGGCCGCTGGCAGTGGTCGTGCACGGCACCGAGCGCGGCATGCAGCGATACCGGGACGGCTTCGCCGATTTCGCCGAGCGGCACGGGGTGATCGTGCTGGCGCCGCTGTTCCCGGTCGGCATCACCGAGCCGAACGACCTGTCCAGCTACAAGCTGCTGCGCGCCGGCGACCTGCATTACGACGCCGTGCTGCTGGCGATGATCGCCGAGACCCAGGCCCGCTACCGGATCGAGGGCGACCGGGTGCTGATGTACGGCTTCTCCGGCGGCGGCCATTTCACCCACCGCTTCCTCTATCTGCATCCGGAACGGCTGCTCGGCGCCTCGATCGGCGCGCCCGGCGTCGTCACCCTGCTCGACGCCGAGCACGATTTCTGGGTCGGGGTGCGCAACTTCGAGGCGGTGTTCGGCAAGGCGCTCGATCTCGACGCCATCCGCCGGGTGCCGGTGCATATGGTGATCGGCGGCGACGACACCGAGACCTGGGAGATCACGATCAAGCCGGGCGACGCCTGGTGGATGCCGGGCGCCGACCTGGCCGGCCGCAACAGGCTGGACCGCATGCGGTCGCTGCGCCGCAGCCTGGAAGCGAACGGCGTGGCGGTGCAGCAGGACACCATCCCCGGCATCGGCCATGACGACCGCGAGCTGCTGGGCGCGGTGAAGAGCTTCTTCGGGGAGGTGCTGGCGCGGCGACGCGCGGTCTGACATTCGGACAAGCAACGACAAACAGGGGGCCGTGATGAAGGCGATGTTCGGCGGGCTCGCGCTCGCCCTGGTCCTGGCTGCCGGCGCCGCAGCGGCGCAGGACGCGCCGCGCGACGGCGGCACCATCACCGTGGCGCTGACCGCGGACATCCGCAGCACCGATCCCGGCATCAACCGCGACAGCAACACCGACACGGTGCTGCAGCATGTCGTCGAATCCCTGGTCGGCTACCGCGCCGACCTGACCGTCGGCCCGTCCCTGGCGGAATCCTGGACCGTCACGGATGGCGGCCGCACCTACGACTTCAAGCTTCGCCCCGGCGCTGTGTTCCACAACGGCAAGCCGGTGACCTCGGCCGAGGTGAAGTGGAGCTGGGAGCATCGCTGGGCCGACCCGGCCTGGCTGTGCCGCCCGCTGTTCGACGGCACCACCGGGCTGAAGGTCGATGCGGTGGAGACGCCGGACCCGCAGACCGTGCGGTTCCGCCTGGCCGCGCCGAACGCGCTGTTCCTGGCCCAGCTGGCGCAGTTCCAGTGCTTCGCCGGCGGGGTCATCAGCCCCGACAGCCTGAACCCGGACGGCAGCTGGAACGCGCCGATCGGGACCGGCCCCTACAAGCTGAAATCCTGGAAGCGGGGCGAGGCGGTGGTGCTGGAGCGCTTCGCCGGCTACAGGCCGCTGTCGGAACCGGCCAGCGGCTATGCCGGCGCCCGCATCGCCCATGCCGACACCATCCGCTTCCAGATCGTGCCCGACCCGTCGACGGCGGAGGCGGCGCTGGCTGCCGGCCAGATCGACCTGCTGCCCAGCCTCGCGCCGGCGCAGATCGACCAGATCAAGGCGGCCGGCGCCACGGTCGAGACCGCGCCTGGCCTGGGCTGGTCGACACTGCTGATCCAGACCCGCGACCCGCTGCTGTCCGACCCGCGGATGCGGCTGGCGATCGCCCATGCCATCGACATCCGCCAGGTCGCCCAGGCCCGTGCCGGCGGGCTGGCGGACGCCAACCCCTCGGCGGTACCCAGGGCCAGTGCCTTCTTCGACGACGGCTTCCTCGACTGGCCGGGCTACGACCCGGCCAAGGCGCAGGCGCTGCTGCAGGAGGCCGGCTACAAGGGCCAGCCGATCACCATCCAGACCAACAAGCGCTATGACGGCATGTATGACAGCGCCGTCGTGGTCCAGGCGATGCTGGCCGCGGTCGGCATCGATGCCCGGCTCGAGGTGCTGGACTGGGCGACCCAGCTCGACAGCTACATGGCCGGCCGGTTCCAGCTGCAATCCTTCGGCTTTTCCGCCCGGCTCGACCCGTCGCTGATGTACACGGCGGTGATCGGCAGCAAGGCCGGGCGCCCGACGGCGCAATGGGACGACCCGCAGGCGGCGGAGCTGCTGGCCAAGTCCGTGCAGACCGACGACCCGGCGGCCCGCAGGGCGATCCTGCACCAGATGCACGCACTGATGGCGCGGCAGGTGCCGATCATCGGCCTGTACTACGACATCGTCGCCGACGCCGTAGGGCCGAAGCTCAAGGGCTACCGGCCCTGGCCGGGCGGCAAGCCGATCCTGTGGGGCGCCTGGAAGGCGGACTAGGCGCGGGGCCGCACCAGCGACCCGGCCGGGTCTCCCGGAGACGATCGCGTCGACGCGGAGCGGCATGGGGCCGCGGAGAAAGCGGGTCGGTCGCCGGACGCAGAGGCGGCCGGCGGCGCTTCCGCTCCGTTCCCGACGCTCCGGAAGGGCCTGTCGGCGTGACGGGCCCCGGCGTCGGCCGATGCGTCACAGCCTCTTCAACCTCACTCGATTCACATGGAGGCGGGTGGAATTGTCGTGAGGCAATATTGAACAAGATCAGATTGTCTAATGATATGCGCAATCTGAAAATGTATAAAATAAAATCTGTTGATTCTGAATCAACCCTGCAGGAAATAAAGCTCCCGAGCAGGGGCGGATGGATCCTCCTGAGTCCAAGTTCGGGATGGACTCCGGGGATTTGAGATGAGTGGCGTGATTTCTGGAAATATAGGCTAGAAGTCCTAGGATTTCACGGCTGATTGATCTGACAATCGTGATGGCAATTACTGTTGAGGCGCAGCGGCCGGCCGGCAGTCGCTGCAGCGAAGCCGGCACCGCCGGCAGGCCGGACCGGCGCGGCCCCGACAGCCGGAAGGCATCGGCCGACCATCTTCTCGGAGGCATTCCGGAGAGCGCGGGGCCGCGGCTGACGACATCGCGCGGGGCGGTCGTCCACGCGATCCGTCCGCCGGGACCGCAGCGGCTCCTGGCTGATCACCACCTCGCCGGCGTCCTGCTGTCCCCGGCACGGGTCAGGGTGTCCCTCGGCGGCCAGCCGCCACAGGATCTCGACGTGTCTCCCGGCGCGCTCATCGTCCAGCCGGCCGATGTGGAGGGCCGCTACGCCTGGGCGTCACGGCGCGAGAGCATAGTCGTCGCCTGGACGCGGGAGACCCTGCGCGAACTGGCGGACCGCGAGTTCGGGGCGCGGCGGGCCGAGCTCCGGCCGCCGCCGCTCGGGACCGTCGACCCGCAGGCGCTTCGGACCGCACTTCTCCTGAAGGCCGAGCTGGTGCAGAGGGAGGTTCCGAACCGCCTGTATGTGGAATCCCTGATCACGTTGCACGGGATCCAGCTTCTTCGTCAGTATTCGGACATCAGCCAGGCTGAGGCTTCCGTCAAAGGCGGGCTGCCCGCGCAAAGTGTGCGCCGCGTGCGGGAATACCTGGACGCCAGCTTCACGACGAAACTGTCCCTGACGGAGCTGGCCTCGGTCGCCGGCCTGTCGACTCGGCATTTCCTGCAGGCGTTCACCCGGACCTTCGGCGACCCGCCGCACCGCTACGTCATCGGGCTGCGCCTGTCCTTCGCCGAAAAGCTCCTCAGGACCGGCGATCTCGCGATTGCGGAGATCGCCTATCTCTGCGGCTTCTCGAGCCAGAGCCACCTGACCACGAGCATGAGGAAGCACCGGCAGATCACGCCGCTGCAGATCCGGCGCGACCGGTAGCCGGCCGGGCCGCGGCGGGGCGGCCCGGACACGATGACAATGGCCGGCGTCATCGGAGCGCCGGATCGTCCAAAACTTGAGCCATCCATATCAAGGCAGGATTCGGCGCAAGTTTTTCCGATAAAACTGCATAAAATATTAGGTTTCAAAAAATTCACGAGCTTTTTGGCAATCGTTTGCCATTTTGTGAAAAAATCGGACATTTGTGGAATACCAGTTTGTGCCACCTATGGAAATCCTGCCTTAGGAATAAACGGTCGGGCTTTTTGCTCCGGCTCGCGACGGTCCCGCCGGGCCGGAGCCGGGACGTGCTGCGTTAGCCCAGAAAGAAGTTGATATATCAATGAGATAGATGATTCGTCTTCGCCGCGCTCGGCGGGCTTGGCGCGGGGGAGAAGATCAGGGCCAGAACCGCCGTGGCGAGCGTTCCAGGGCATCGCTGACGAAACCGTCCTCTCCGCTTCGGACTTACGATGAACTATTTCGTGAAACCATCCGGGGCTGCCGCCGGCATGCCCGGATCGATCCGGACGCGAAACCCTGCACCGCTGCCCCGCCTCGGCGCCGACCGGTCGGGGGCCGTGCCGCTGATGACCTTGGTTCCACGAAGCATGGGCTCGCGGCTCGCGACGCCCCATGGCGGGGCGATCCACGCGATCCATCCGCCGGGGCTGCAGGCGGCCGACACCAAGCACCATATCGCCGAAGTCCTGCTGTCCCCGGTCCACCGGGCCACGGCATCCCGCAGGGGCGAGGCGGAGCAGGAGTTCGATGCGGCGTCCGGAACCCTGCTGATCAGCCCGGTGCGGGCGGACAGCCGGGTGTCGTGGCCGTCGGTTCGGGAAAGCGTGATCGTCGCCCTGACCGAGGATGCGATGCGGACGCTGGCGACGCATGAGTTCGACACCGCCGGCGTCGAGCTGCGCCCGCCGCCCTTCGGGACCGTCGATTCCTGGGCGCTGCGCATCGGCCAACTGCTGAAGGCGGAGCTGGCGCAGCGGGAGGTGCCGAACGAGCTCTATGTGGATTCCCTGATCACGCTGTTCGGCGTCCACATCCTCCGCCACTACTCGAATGTGCGGAAACCGCCGCTGGTCATCCGCGGCGGGCTGGCCGCCAGCATCGCGCGGCGCCTGCAGGACTACATCGAGAACAACCTGTCGCGCAGCCTGCCGGTGGCGGAGCTGGCGGGCATCGCGGGCCTGTCGGTCCGGCATTTCATCCAGGCCTTCACCCGGTCCTTCGGGGAGCCGCCGCACCGCTACGTCGTCGACCAGCGGCTGGACTTCGCCGAGAAGCTGCTGACCAGGGGCGAGCTGACCATCGCCGAGGTCGCCTATCAGAGCGGCTTCTCGAGCCAGAGCCATCTGACGACGACAATGAAGAAGCACCGGCAGAAGACACCGCTGCAGGTGCGGCGGGAACGATAACACCAGGGTGTGCCGGCGCCCCGGGCCCTGCCAGCGACAGCATTCGTCAGTATTAGCGAAAAATAGAGGAATCTCCTGTCTTCCCGCCGCGTGCGTTTTTTCATGAAGCGACCGCGCATTCCTGAAGAAACCGGAGATTCATGGAATACAGCCGCGGCGATGCCGTGAGTTTCTGGCAGGCAGATTGCGTTATTCGGTTTTATTGCCGGCGGAGCCGAAAACGGCCGCGGCTGCAGAGGGGGTCACATAAGTGAGCAGCGCCTGGAATCCCAACGCCTCCACCACTCGTCGGCCCTCCGCCCGTTTCGCGGGGAACTGGGTTCCGGGCGCGGGTGACAGCCGTTCCCTCCGCCGCCGGCTGATGGCGGCGCTGCGCAACGCCCACCGCATCCTCGGCATGAAGCGCGACCGGCTGGGCCTGGGCGCGCTGGGCGCCGGCGGGTCGGTCGCCGCGCTGCTGGTCGCGCTGGGGGTGATGGCCCCGCAGGCGGCCGTCGCGCAGGCCATCTTCGGCCCCGGCAGCAGCGGCAGCGGCGGCAACCCGACCGCCATCGGCAACGGCGCCACGGCGACCGGCAACAACGCCACGGCACTGGGCACCGCCACCAGCGCGACCGGCGATGGTTCGATCTCGATCGGCTATGCGAATGGGTCCAACGGCCTGAACGCGATCGCGATCGGCGTCTTCTCGAATGCGACCGGCGTCAACGCCCTGGCCGTAGGCGGAAACGCCCGCGCCCTCGTGGACGGGGCATCGGCCTTCGGCGTCAACTCCACCGCCAACTCCGGTGGTTCGCTCGCCCTCGGCAACACCTCTTCCGCCCTCGCGGGGAATGCGACGGCGATCGGCATCAGCTCGAAGGCCAGCGGCGGCAATTCGATCGCCGCGGGCGCCAGCGCCACGGCGAGCGGCGCGAGCTCATCGGCCTTCGGCCCGGGCGCGCTCGCCAGCGCCATCCAGTCGACGGCGCTGGGATATGCGGCGCAATCGACCGCCGAGAATTCCGTCGCGGTCGGGTCTTCCTCCATCGCCAGCGGCCTCGGCTCGGTGGCGATGGGCCTGTCGGCCAATTCGAGCAACAACAGCTCGATTGCGATCGGCTGGCAGTCGATCTCTTCCGCCGTGAACTCGATCTATCTCGGCGCGCGCACCGTCGCGGGGACGGGCGCCACCGCGGAGAGCGCCATCGGCATCGGCACCGATGTGACGGCCTCCGCAGAGGACGCACTCGCCATGGGCCGCGTCTCGAAGGCGACTGGTGTTCGTGCCATCGCGATCGGGACGATCGCCGACGCCGCGGGCCAGGGCGCCGTCGCGGTCGGCCCCACCGCCAACGCGGCCGGCAACTTCTCGCTGGCCACGGGCAACGGGGCCGTGTCGAGCGGGGTCGGCTCGGTGGCGTCGGGGTCGGGGGCCCAGGGCACGGGCGTTTCCTCCACAGCGGTCGGCAACAACGCTGCTGCGCTCGCCGACAACGCAACCGCGTCGGGGGCAGGCGCCGTGGCGGGCGGTCTGAACGCCGCGGCCGTGGGCGCTTTCACCAATGCGGCCGGGGCGAATGCGTCGGCCTTCGGCAACCAGGCCAAGGCCAGCGGCACCAATGCCCTGGCGGCCGGCTACACGACCCAGGCGTCGGGCAACAACTCGGCCGCCGTCGGCGTCAGCTCCACGGCCTCGGCCGATGGCGCGATGGTGCTCGGCAACAACTCCACCGCCTCGGCCGTCAATTCCGTCGTGGTGGGCACCAGCGGCACCGCCAGCGGCCTCAACGCCATCGCGATCGGCACCCAGGCCAATGCCTCGGCAGGCGCGGCCACCGCGATCGGTGGGCTGTCCGCGGCCTCCGGCATCGGCTCACTGGCGATCGGCGATGTCGCGACGGCGTCGGGCGCGCGCTCGACGGCGCTCGGCGCGTCCTCCAAGGCCCTCGCCGACTCGACGGTGGCGCTGGGCGACACCAACACGG
>NZ_JANX01000040.1 GCF_000767795.1 Inquilinus limosus MP06
GGGCATAGGGGCAGCGCGGGCGGAAGCCGCAGCCGGCGCGGTCCGCCAACGGGATCGGCACCACGCCGGGGATGTATCCGAGCGCCTTGCGCCGGCCGGTCTTTCCCGGCAGGGGGATCGAACGGAGCAGACCTTCGGTGTAGGGGTGGCGCGGCCGGCCGATCACGGCGCCCGTGGTCCCGGTCTCGACCACCTCGCCGCCATACATGACGGCGATGCGGTCGGCGATGCCGGCGACCACGCCGAGGTCGTGGGTGATGACGACCAGTCCGACCCCGGTCTCGCGCTGGACCGAGACCAGCAGCCGCAGGATCTGCGCCTGGATCGTGGCATCCAGCGCCGTCGTCGGCTCGTCGGCGATGATCAGCTCGGGCTCGCAGGCCAGGGCCGTGGCGATCATCACCCGCTGGCGCAGCCCGCCCGACAGCTGGTGCGGGTATTGGCGCAGCCGCTCCTCCGGCGTCGCGATCCCGACCTTGTCCAGCATCGCTGCCAAGCGCTCCGGCCGCGCCGCCTCGGGGCGGTGCGGGCGCACGATCTCCGCCATCTGGTCGCCGATCCGGTAGCAGGGATCGAAGGCGGTCATCGGGTTCTGGAAGATCATGGCGATGCGGCCGCCGCGGACCCGCCGCCACTGCCGGCTGCTCAGGCCCAGCAGCGACTGGCCCGACAGCGCCATCCGATCCGCCGTCAGGCGCATGGCGCGCGGCACCAGCCCCATGACGGCGAGGGCGGTCAGGCTCTTGCCGCATCCCGATTCCCCGACGATCGCCAGGGTCTCGCCTTCGGACACCGTCAGGTCGACGCCGCGCACCGGCCGCAGCATGGCGCCGGGCGCCGGGATCTCCAGCCTCAGGTTCCGGACCTCGAGCAGCGGCGTCATCAGGCCCGTCCTTCCGGCGCGGTCACGTCGCGCAGCGCGTCGCCCAGCAGGTTGATCGACAGGATCAGCAGGACCAGCGCCGTGCCCGGGATGGCGATCAGCCATGGGCGGAACAGGAACTGGCTCTTCGCATCCGCCACCATCAGGCCCCAGGAGGTCAGGGGCGGCTGCACGCCGAGGCCGAGGAAGGTCAGCGTCGCCTCCATCAGGATGGCGCGGGCCAGCTCGATCGTGCCGATGACAATCAGCGGGCTCATGATGTTGGGCAGGATCTCGCACAGCAGGATGCGCGGCGTGGAGCTGCCGATGGCGCGGGCCGCGGTGACGAATTCCTGCCCCGCGATCTGCTGCGTTGCCGTGCGGGTGACGATCACCAGCCGGTCCCACAGGAGCCCGCCGATGACGATGACCAGCAGCGGCAGCGACTGGCCCAGCACAGACACGGCGACCAGAGCCACCAGCACGACCGGCAGCGTCAGCCGCACGGTCAGGAGGAAGGTCACGGCGTGGTCGACGGCCCCGCCCCAGTAGCCGGCGGCGACGCCGAGCGTCGCCCCGATCAGGATCGAGGTGACGATGGTGGCGAAGCCGACCAGAAGCGAGATCCGCCCGCCATAGAGCAGCAGCGCGAGGGTGTCGCGGCCGAGCTGGTCGGTGCCGAGCGGGTGGTCCCAGCCGCCGGAAGCAGCCCAGACCGGCGGCACCAGCCGGCGCGACAGGTCCTGCATCCCCGGGTCGTAGGGCGTCAGCAGCGGCGCCCCCAGCGCCGCGAGGACGAAGACCAGCAGGATGACGCCGCCGACCCAGGCGCCGGGGTGGCGAAGGGCTCGCCGCAGCGCCACCCGGCCGGGCGACAGCGGGACGATGGATGCGGACGCCGGCGCGGCCCCGGCGGTGGCGGCGATGCTCATCGGCTGCGGATCCTCGGGTCCAGGGCGGCGTTGAGCAGGTCGGCCGCGAGCGTCAGCACGGCATAGGTGCAGGCGATGACCAGCAGGATCGCCTGAATCACCTCGATGTCGTAGCGGCGGATCGACAGCCAGGCGAGGTTGCCGATGCCGTTCATCGAGAACACGGATTCGACCACCACCGACCCGCCCAGCATGTAGCCGAACTGCACCGCCGCCAACGACACGACCGGGATGACGGCGTGGCGCAGCGCGTGGCGCAGCACCACCCGCCAGGCCGGCAGGCCATAGGCCCGGACCGTCCGGACATGGTCGGACTGCAGCACGTCGAGCATGCCCGACCGCGTCAGCCGCATGATCGCCGGGGCCGCGTAGTAGCCGAGCGCGACCGACGGCAGGATGTAATGCGCCCAGGACGCGCTGCCGGAAACGGGCAGCCAGCGCAGGGCGACGCCGAAGCCGTAGATCAGGGCCAGGGCCGACAGGAAGGACGGCATGGCCTGCCCGGCGACGGCCAGGACCAGGGCGGCACGGTCGATCAGCGTGTTCGGCCGCAGCGCCGCCACGACGCCGAGCGGCACCGCGACCAGCAGGGCGAACAGGAGCGACAGGAGACCGAGCAGCGCCGTCACCGGGAGATGCCGCGCCAGCACCGGCCCGACATTCTCCTTCAGATAGGTGGAGCGGCCGAGATCGCCGTCGAGGACCTTGCCCGCCCAGGCCAGAAACTGCTCGTGGAACGGCCGGTCAAAGCCGTAGAGCCTGCGGATCTGGTCGATCTCGGCGGCCGAGGCCTTCTCGCCCGCGATCGCCACCGCGGGATCGCCCGACAGATGGACCAGGGAGAAGGAGATCATCGCCGTCACCACGATCACCAGGATCGTGACCGCCAGCCGACGGATCAGGAAGCCGCCCATGCCTGCGCCTCCGTCCCCGTCATTTCCATTTCGCGAGATAGAAATGGGCGATCTCGTCCGGCGTCACCGGGTAGTCGAGCGCCGGGTTGAAGGCATAGGCGCGGCCATAGGCGAAGAGCGGCACGGTGTAAGCCTGGTCGTTGATCTTCTCCAGCGCCTTGGCATAGAGGTCCTTGCGCTTGGCCGGATCCATCGAGGTGTCCGCCGCCTGCAGCCAACCCTCGATCTCCGGGTCGCGGGCATAGTCGTCGACGCCGCCGCGGAAATAGAGGCTCACCGAGGCCGAGGCGTCCTGCATGCCCTGGGATCCCCAGGTCAGCTGCGCCATCTGGGTCTTGCCGTCGATGATCAGCGGCCGCAGGGCGACGTTCTGGATGAAGCGGAAATCAGGGTGGATGCCGACGGCGCGCAGATAGGCCAGCACCGCCTCGGAATAGGGCCGGTCGCGATAGGCGTAGAAGGGAATGTCGAGGCCGTTGGGATAGCCGGCCTCCGCCAGCAGGGCCTTGGCCTTCGCGGGATCATAGGGCCACTGGGTGACGTCGGCGGTGCAGCCGACCTGGGTCGGGTAGCACATCGACTTCAGCACCTCGGCCGAGTTGCCGACCAGCCTGGCGATCGCGTCCCGGTCGATGGCATGGAAGATCGCCCGCCGCACCCGCACATCCTTCAGGGGCGTGTCGCCGGACCGGCCGGCCGCATCGAGCGACAGGAACGACATGCGCGTCGTCGGCGCCGTCTTGACCGTCACCGTGCCCATGTCGGCCAGCTGCGCCGCGTTCTCCGGCGGCACGCCCCAGATCCAGTCCACGCCCCCGGTCAGCAGCTCCGCCAACTGGGCTTCGTTGTCGGCGATGGTGCGGTAGACGATCCTGCCGATCGCCGGCCGCCCCTTCGGGCTGTCGGGGAAGTAATCCGCATTTCGGGTGAAGGTCGCGGACACCCCGGCCTGGAAATCGGTCATCACATAGGGGCCGGTGCAGACCGGGCGGACAGCCCCCCAATCGCGGCGGGACTGGCCGGCGGCGTTGGTGACGGTCGGCGCCTTGTCGTAATGGCCGGAAGGATAGATCGGCGTGTTGCCGGACAGGAACTCCAGCGCCGCAGGGGTCGGGGCCTTGGCGACAATGCGCACCGTGTGCGGATCAAGCGCCTCCACGCTCTTCATCCAGTCGATCGCCAGCCGCACATTGATGCCGCTGTCCGGCTTCATCACATGGCGGAAGGTCTCGACCACATCCTCGGCATCCAGCTCCGTGCCGTCGTGGAACCTGACGCCCTGGCGCAGCTCGAGATCGAGCGTGACGTCGTCCTTCCATTGATAGGACGTGGCCAGGAGCGGCTCGTATTCGCCCGAGAACGGGTCGTGATAGATCAGGGAATCGCAGTTCAGCAGGGTCGCGATCACGACCTCCCGCAGCCCCTGGTAATAGATATCGAAGGTATCGATCTCGGTGGCGGTGGCCCAGGTCAGCGTGTCGTCATCCTCCCCGGCCTGGGCCTGGGACGAAATCCCGGCCATGGCCAGAAGACCGCAGACAAGGGCTGCCAGCATGCGCCCTGGCATCTCTTCCTCCCCATTCTTGTTTTCGGCGGATCGTCCACCCCGCCCGCGCGTCTTCAGGGCGCCCCGCCGCCACTGCCTCCTTCACGGAGGTCAGGCTGGACGGGCCGCCCCCGAAGCGCCGCTCCCCAACACCGGACGACCGTCCGGCGCCGAGGATCATGATTTGACGATACCTCCTATCCTGTCAAACATCTTTGCGCTTTCAGCAAAAAATAATAATTAATATGGATGACACGGGATAATCAGGCCTCAGCCTTGGCGGCTATGGCATCAACATCCGGCGCTGCGCGTCATCGGCGTGCCCCGGCTGCGGGTCGCCGACGCCTCGATCATGCCGGCCCTGGTCAGCGGCAACACCAACGCGCCCTGCGTCATGATCGGGGAGCGCTCCGCCGATTTCCTGCTGGGCGCGGCCGGCCCGCAGCCTGTGTGAGAAAAACTCAGCGTAGCTTCAGGTTTATGCATTTGACGGCCGCAATATTGGCGGGTTAGCTGACCGAGGATAGTGATCGAAAATCAACAGGCGATCAGTATTCCGAGACACCGGCAATAGACCGGCAACAATCCGGATACAGGGAGGAATTATGTCCCGCTGGAAAGCAGGCATCGCGGCATTTGGAATCGCGGTCATCGCGACCCTGTCCCTCTCGGGCGTGGCGGCAGCGGAGTCGGACCCCGCCCTGATCGAGGCCGCGAAGAAGGAAGGCACCGTCACCTGGGCCAGCGGCCTGATCGTCAACCAGGCCGTCCGGCCGGTCGCGGCGGCATTCGAGAAGAAATACGGCATCCAGGTGCAGATCGCGACGGCCGACAACCTGCTGCTGCGCATGACCAACGAGGCGCGCGCCGGCAAGCCGACGATCGACATCTTCGACAATGCGGGCGACACCATCGCCGCCATGCGGGCCGCCGACCTGATCGTGCCCTATGCCTCGCCCGAGGCGGAACGGTACCGGCCGGAGCACAAGGACCCGGAGCATTACTGGGCCTCCTGCTGCGTCTTCTACTACTCGACGGTGATCAACACCGACCTGGTGCCGCCGGAGGAGGAGCCGAAGACCTATCAGGACCTGCTCGCCCCCAAATGGAAGGGTAAGCTGGCCTGGTCGAGCAACGAGAACTTCGCCGGCCCGCCGAGCTTCATCGGCACCATCCTGCTGTCCGAGGGCGAGGCGGACGGGATGGCCTATCTGGAGCAGCTGGCGAAGCAGGACGTCGTGCGCGTCCCCGGCAACGCCCGCGCGGTGCTGGACCAGGTGATCGTCGGCCAGTATCCGGTCGCGGTCGTGGCGCTGATCCACCACGTCGCCATCAGCGGCGCGCAGGGCGCCCCGGTCAAATGGCTCAAGCTGGGCCCGCTCGTCGGCACGGCGGAGACCGTGGGCCTGGTGAAGGGCGCCCCGCATCCCAACGCCGCCAAGCTGCTGTTCGACTTCCTCCTGTCCGAGGAAGGGCAGCTGGTGCTGCAGCAGGCGAACTACCTGCCGGCCGATCCGAACGTGCCGGCCAAGGTGCCCGAGTTGAAGCCGGATGCCGGCGGATTCACCGCGGTCGCGATCCTGCCGCAGATGAACGACGAATACCTGCCGAAGTGGCTCGACCTCTACAAGCGCCTCTTCGTCCGCGGCTGATCGCCAGAAGCCAGACCGGCCGGTCCTGCCGCGGACCGGTCGCCCAGACAGACAGGGAGCGACAGGTGGACAACGGCGTCTCGGCCGCGAGCGAGCCCCTATCCGTGCGCGCAGATGCGGGCCGCTGGTTCCCGCGCATCAGCCCGGCCGCGATCCTGGCGGGGGCCATGATCCTGGTGATCGGGGCGCTGATGATCCCGCCCCTGTTCATCCTGATCCTGAACAGCGTGCACGAGATCAACCCGGACGGGTCGCGCGGGGCGTTCACCCTGGCCAACTATGCCCGCATCCTGTCGCAGCCCGACCTGTACCGCAGCGCGTGGAACACGGTCCTGTTCGCCGGCATGTCGACCGCGATCGTGCTGGTCGCGGGCGGCATCCTGGCCTGGCTGGTCGAGCGCACCAATGCGCCCTTCAAGGCGCTGGCCTATCTGACCACCATCGCGGCGCTGGGCACGCCCTTCGTCCTGACCACGGCCGCCTGGCTGTTCGTGCTGGGCCGCGCCGGCCCGTTCAACGACCTGTACCGGGCGCTGACCGGCAGCCGGGACGTCCTGTTCAACGTCAACTCGATCTGGGGCATGGCGCTGATCGAGGCGGTGGTCTGGATGCCGCTGGTCTTCCTGATGTTCTCGGCCGCCTTCCGTTCCGCCAATGCGGAGATGGAGGAAGCGGCGCGGATGAGCGGCGCGTCGGTGCTGGGCACGTTCTGGCGGGTGTCGCTGCGCCTGGCCTGGCCGGCGCTGGCCGCCGCCGCCGTCTTCGTCTTCATCAACACGCTGTCGGCCTTCGACGTGCCGGTGCTGGTCGGCGTCCCCAGCAACATCAACGTGCTGAGCAGCGACATCTATTTCAGCATCCGCGAGGTGCCGCCGAAGCTGGAGCATGCCAGCGCCTTCTCGGTGCTGCTGATCGGCGTCATCTTTGCCCTGATGCTGTGGTACGGCCGGCTGGCGCGCAGCGCCGACCGGTTCGCCAGCGTCACCGGCAAGGGCTACCGGGCGCGCCCGATCGATCTGGGCAGGCTCAGATGGGCGGGCGGCGCCGTGATCCTCGGCACCTTTCTCTTCATCCTGGTCCTGCCCCTGTCGGCGCTGATCTGGGTCGCGGCCACGCCGTTCATGGCGCCGATGCGGCTGTCGAACCTGAAGCTGCTGACCATGAAGAACTTCACCGCCGTGTTCGACGAGCCGTCCTATGTCCAGTACGGCACCAACACGCTCACCATCGCCGCCGTCGCCGCCACCGTGGCGGTGCTGCTGGCCGTGGTCGTCGGCTGGCTGGCCGCCCGCCGCCGGCCGGGGGGCCCGCTGCTGGACCAGCTCAGCACCATCCCGATGCTGTTCCCCGGCATCGTCATGGGCGTCGCCATCATGCAGATCAGCCTGCAGCTGCCGTTCCCGGTCTACGGCACGATCTGGGTGATCGCCTACGCCTTCGTCATCCGCGCCGTGCCCTTCGGCCTGCGCTACACCTATACCGGCGTGCTGCAGATCCACCGCGAGCTCGAGGAATCGGCCGCCGTCTCCGGCGCGTCGCAGCTGGAGCTGCTGCGCCGGATCGTGGTGCCGCTGCTGGCCCCCGCCATTGTCTCGGCCTGGCTGTTCATCTTCCTCAGCGTCGCCAAGGAGCTGGCGATCACGGTCCTCTTGTCCGGGCCGCAGTCGCAGACCATCGCCGTCGCCATGTTCGACAAGGCGTCGAACGGTCAGGCGGGCGAGCTCGCCGCTTTCGGCCTGGTCTGGGCCGCGCTGATGGTGCTGGTCGCCGGCGTCGCCTACGCCTTCATGCGCCGCCATTCCGCGGGCGCGTTCGGCCGCTGACGCCGGCCCGGCCCCTCACCCACCCTCCCCCAAAGGAAGGCCGGAATGACTTCGGACAAAGTGATCATCACCTGCGCCGCGACCGGGTCGTCGCTGTCGCCGTCGATGTCGCCCCACCTGCCGGTGACGCCGGAGGAGATCGCCCGCCAGTCGATCGACGCCGTCGCCGCCGGGGCGGCCATCGTCCACCTGCATGCCCGCGACCCGCGGGACGGGCGGCCCACCAACGAGACGGCGGTCTGGGCCGCCTTCATCGAGCGTATCCGGGCCGAGACCGACGCGATCATCAACATGTCCGCCTCCCTCGGGTCGACGGCGGAGGACAGGCTGAGCGCCGTCCTGGAGCTGAAGCCCGACCTCGCCACCGTCATCGTCGGGTCGATGAATTACGGCCTGTTCCGCAAGGTCGAGAACCAGGGTGTCCATGATTTCCGACACGATTGGGAGAAGGAGCTCTACGGCCCGACCAGCCACGAGATCGTGACCCAGAACTCCTTCGCCAAGGTCGGCCGCATGATCGACCTCCTGGTCGAGCGGGACATCGGCATCGAGTTCGAATGCTACGATGTCGGCCATCTCTACATCATCGAGCACCATCTCAGCCGCAAGCCGGTGCGGCGCCCGATCATCGTGCAGTTCCTGACCGGCATCCTGGGCGGCATCCCGTCGGAGACGGACCATCTCCTGCACATGAAGCGGTCGGCCGAGCGGCTGTTCGGAAACGACGTGCGGCTGTTCATCCACGGTACGGGGCGGGAGAACATCCGCACCGCGGCGCGCGGCGCCCTGCTGGGCACCCATGTCCGCGTCGGCCAGGAAGACACCCTGTTCGACCGCAAGGGTCGGCGCTTCGCCTCGAACGCCGACCAGGTCGGGCGGCTGCGGACGGTGCTGGAAGGGCTGGACTTCGAGGTCGCCGCCCCGGCCGAGGCGCGCGCCATCCTGGGGCTGGCGGCATGAGCGCGCCGGCCGCCTCTGCCCTGACCCTGCACTGGTCGCCCCGGTCGCCCTTCGTGCGCAAGGTCATGATCGCGGCGCATGAGCTGGGCATCGCCGACCGGCTGACGCGGGTGCGCAACGTCGTCGCCCTGCACAGGCCGAACGACGTGGTGATGGCGTTCAATCCCCTGAGCAAGCTGCCGACGCTGGTGGTGGACCGGAACGGCGGCCAGGAGGTCCTCTATGATTCCCATGTCATCTGCAGCTATCTCGACGCCCGCTTCGGCCCCGGCCGCCTGGTGCCCGAGGGGCTGGACGACCGGATGACGGCGCTGCGGCAGGAAGCCCTCGGCGACGGAGTCATGGAGCTGCTGCTGTTCCGCCTGTTCGAGGGGCTGAGGCCGGAGGCGGCACGGTCGGCCGAACTGCTCTCCTCCCTGCACCGGAAGCTGCGGCGGTCGCTCGAGGTGATGGAGCAGGACCTGCCGTCGCTGGCCCGCCGGAGCTTCGACCTCGGCCACCTGACGATCGGCGTCGCCCTCTCGTATCTCGATTTCCGCTTTCCCGAGGAGAGCTGGCACGATGCCCATCCCGATCTGAAGCGCTGGCACGATGGCTTCAGCAGCCGGCCTTCGGTGCAGGCCACGGTTCCCTTCGACGACGTCTGACCACGCTGGACCAGGGCTTCCGCCGCAGCCCGGCCATTTCAACCTCCATCAAACATATGGAGATCACCTTGCAATCTAGAAATCGAGAGGAATTTCCAGACAAAACTCAATAATACCAGAATATTACACATCCGCTCCCGACATGACAATTTGACAAAGCAGATCACTACAGAAAACACCATTTCGATGCCGCAACCGCCATCATCTCCGCCAGTCACCGTCATCTCGCCCGGGGCTGCCCTTCTGCATCAATGCCCCGCTCCGGCGGCATCGGTGCCGTCCCGCGGATCGGCTGCGCGTCGAGGGTGGCGGGACATCATGGCATGCTCCCAGGAGATCAAGGCGACGCCGCAGAAGACGACGGCGAAGCCAGCGAGATGAGACCAATGGAACGGCTCGCCGAGGAGCAAATAGGAGAGGAGCAGCGCCGAGGCGGGCATGATGCCCATGAATCCGGCGGCGACCGCTCCTTCGGCGGCGGCGAGTCCGGAGTACCAGAGCCAGCTGCCGAGCGCCAGGGTCCCTGCCCCATACCATGCGAGCGCGGCCCATTGCGCCAAACCCACATCCTGGACGCGGAACAAGTTCCACTGCCAGACGGCAAAGGGGACAAACAGCGGCACCGATAGCGCCGCGCCGAGAAAGGCGATCAGCACGGGATCGGCCCTGTCCGCCAGGACCTTGCCGATCAGCGTGTAGGCGGCCTCGCAGCAGACCGCGGCAAAGACGAGGATCGCCCCGAGCACGTCGGTTCCGCCGCCTTCCCCACCGCCCGGCCCGAGTTGAAGGAGAACCACGCCGATCACGCCGAGCGCGACTGCAACCACCTTCCGCCAGGTCACCTGATCACCCATCAGAAGCATCGAACCCGCCGCCGTTACCGCCGGTGTCGTGCTCATCACGACCGCGCCTGTGACGCCCGAGGTCATGCGCATGCCGAACAGCATCAGGACAGAGAAGCCGAACATCCCGAAGACGGCGATCAAAGCGACGAGGCACCAGTCTCGTCCGGTCAACGACCGGATCTGCCCGAAGCTCGAGGCCGCGAACGGCGCCAGCACGGCCGCGCCCAGGGCGACGCGAAGGCCGGATCCGATGAAGACGGGCATCGCGGAGGTCACGATCTTGCTGATCGGGGTCGCAGAACCGAAGGTCGCCATGCCGAGGGCGAGGCGGACATGGGTCAGCGTATTTGCGCGACGAACCGCCGGCATCTCACCTCCCGCACGCAATGCCTGGGACGTGAGGGCAACGGTGCCGAGGGCGCCGCCGTTCCCCGGGGGATCACCTCCGGAGGCCAGCTTTCGCAACTCACCGCGTCTCTATCGGGCCTGATTCCACAGTCCGGCAGCTTGCGAGGCGGACAGGGTCGGCGTCTGCCGGAAGATAGCCCCCCATCGGCCGGCAGTGGCCGGCAATGCAGATCCGCCAGTCCGCGGTCGCCCCTGAGCGGCGCAGATCGACGCCGGGCAATGGCGGCAGCAGGGGCTTCCAGCGCCAGTCACGGCCGTCGAACCGCGCCTCCGGCGGCGGGTCCATGCCGGCGCCGGAGCCGCGCACCCGGGCCTCGTCGATCACCAGTCCGGCCGGGGTGTCGCGCCAATCCTCCTCCCACACGATCTTCTCGACCGAATGGGTCCAGGCCAGGGTCAGGCGGTCGGTGCCGAGTTGGACCACCAGCCCCAGCGCCGCCAGGCACAGGCTCACGCCGAGCGCGCCGGCACCGGGCGGCGGGCGCGCCAGATCTGGCTGCCGATCACGACGGCGCCCAGCGCGAAGCCGATCTCGTCGGTCATCGGCGCTGCCGCGAACAGGAACAGGGCGGCCGCAGCGCCCACCAGCCGCTCCCACACCGCCATCCGGAGGCGGAAGTGGCCGACCGAGGCCATGCCCCAGAGCCCGATCGCGAACGTCGCCTTGACCACCATATAGACGACTGCCAGCCAGTATCCCGTGCCCTCCAGGCCGGGCGCCGGCTGCAGCATCAGCGCCGGGTCGTACACCGCCATATAGGGGATGACGAAGCCCGGGATGGCGATGCGCACCGCCTCGAATCCGATCTTGAAGCCGCTCTCCTTGGCGATCGGCGCGGCGGCGAAGGCGGCGAGTGCCACCGGCGGCGTCAGGTCCGCCATGATGCCGAAGTAGAACACGAACATGTGGCTGACGATCAGCGGCACGCCGAGTTCGAGCAGTGCGGGCGCGGCGAGGGACGAGGTGATGATGTAGTTCGGGATCGTCGGGATGCCCATGCCGAGGAACAGGCTGACCAGCATGGTGAGGACCAGGGACAGTGCCAGCGAATCCTTGCCGATCGAGACCACCCAGTTGCCGAAGATGGTGCCGACGCCGGTCAGGGTCATGGTGCCGATGACGATCCCGACCGTGGCGCAAGCCAGGCCGACCGGAAGCGCCTGCCGGGCGCCGTCCCCGAGCGCGTCGCGGCAGGCCTCCAGCGTCTCCTTGCCGCCGCGGACGAACAGGCTGGCGACCACCAGGGCCACCACCAGCCCGATCACCACCATCACCCCGGCGGCCAGGAAGCTGGCGGCGAGGAGACCAAGACCGACCCAGAAGACCAGCCGGACGGCCTGATGCGCCAGCCCGGCCGCGACCGCCCCGCCCAGGATCAGCACGACGGTGAGGGCAAGGCCGACCGAGCCGGAGTAGAGCGGGGTGTAGCCGGCGAAGAGCAGATAGACCAGCGCCGCCAGGGGCAGGATCAGGAACCACTTTTCGCGGAGGGCGGCGCCGGCGCTGGGCAGCTCGCTCCTCGGCATGCCGACGAGGCCGCGCTTGCCGGCCTCGAGATGCACCGCCCAGAAGGCGGAGGCGAAGTACAGGATCGCCGGGATGATCGCCGCCTGGACGATGTCGGCATAGGGCACGCCGATGGTCTCGGCCATGATGAAGGCGACCGCGCCCATCACCGGCGGCATGATCTGGCCGCCCATCGACGCCGTCGCCTCGACGCCGCCGGCGAAGGCCGGGCGATAGCCGAAGCGCTTCGTCAGCGGGATGGTGAACTGCCCGGTCGAGACCACGTTGGCGACGCCGGAGCCGGAGATCGTGCCCATCAGCGCGGAGGAGAAGACCGCGACCTTCGCCGGCCCGCCCTGGGCGCCGCCGAACGCGCCCATGGCGATGTCGGTGAACAGCTTGATCATGCCCGCCCGCTCCAGGAACGAGCCGAACAGGATGAACAGGAAGATGTAGGTCGCCGAGACCGCGGTCGGGGTGGTGTAGATGCCCTCGGTGCCGAAGGACATGTGCTCGATCACCTGATCCACGGTATATCCGCGGTGGTCGAACGGCGCCGGCAGGTACTGGCCGAGCAGGCAATAGGCCAGGAACAGCCCGGCCACGATCGGCAGGGCCGGCCCCATCGCCCGCCAGACCAGGACGAACAGCACCACCAGCGCGGCGATGCCGACCACAAAGTCGATGTCGGTCAGATCGCCGGCGCGGTTGACCAGGTCGAAGTAGAAGACCCACTGGTACAGCCCGACCAGGAAGCCACCGACGCCCAGGCCCCAGCCGAGCAGCCGCCCCATCGGGCCGCCGGCCCGGTGGTTGGCCAGCATGCCGCCGGCGACGAGGCACAGGAAGCCGACATGCAGGCCGCGGACGATCTGGCTCGGCACCCCGCCGCCGAAGCGCGCCACCAGCACATAGGTGCCGAGCAGGCCGAGGAAGGCGAACAGGGCCTCAGCCACCGGCCGTCCGCGCAGCCCGTCGGCGGCGATCTTCACCGCCCACAGCACGAAGGCTGCGCCGATGATGCGCAGCAGGTCGATGCCCGGGACGATGGGCCGGTCGAGCGGTAGCCCGAAGGCCGTGACGATCTGGAACGCCGAGAACGCGACCGCGATCCAGAACAGGAGTCGCCCGGCGGTCCCGGTTCCGAAATTCTCGGGCAGGCCGTGCTCGGCACTCACCGCCGGCACGACGGCTTCGCCGATCTGTTGCGCCTGCGCCATCGTTGCGTCCCTCTCTTGCCTCCGGCCGGTCCGGGGTCTCCGCCCCTCGCCGCCGCCCTCAAAGCGGGAAGCGGGCTTGCGCCCGCTTCCACCATTCAAAGCGATCGGATCGCCGATCACTGCGGGGGGTTGAGCCCCTTCTCCTTGAAGTAGCGCGCCGCGCCTGGATGCAGCGGCACCGGCAGGCCGGACAGCGCCGTTTCGAGCCTGATCGCCTTGGCCGCGCTGTGCGCCGCAGCCAGGGTGTCGATATTCTCGTACACCGCCTTGGTCATGGCATAGGCGAGGTCGTCGCTGACCTCCGACTGCGTCACGAGGTAGTTGACGACGGCGGCGGTGGGCACCGTGGCGTCCTGGCCGGTATAGGTTCCGGCCGGGATGCTGGCCGGGACATAGGGCAGCCCGACCTTCTCGACCGTCGCCTGCGGGATCTCCACCACCACGACGGAGACGGAGGAGGCGAGATCGCGCAGCGAGGCGACGCCGAGGCCGGCCGATTGCAGCGTCGCGTCGAGCTGGCGGTTCTTCATCAGCTCGACCGATTCGGCGAAAGGCAGGTACTCCACCTTGCTCAGATCGTCATAGGTAATGCCGGCACCGGCCAGGATGGTGCGGGCGTTCAGCTCGGTGCCGGACTTCGGTGCACCGACCGACAGGCGCTTGCCCTTGAGATCGGCCAGCGTCTTGATGCCGGACTCGCTCGACGCGACGATCTGGATGTAGTTCGGGTAGATCGCGCCGATGCCGCGCAGCTTGTCGAGCTTGCCCTTGAACCCGGCCTCCTCCTTCCCGTTCCAGGCGTCGGCCAGGCTGTCGCCGAGGGTAAAGGCGATCTCTCCCTTCCCCTGCTGCAGCAGATTCAGGTTCTCCACCGAGGCCTTGGTCGCCTGCACCGAAGGCCGGCTGTCCGGGATCTTTTCGGTGAAGATCTTCGACAGGGCGACGCCGAGGGGGTAGTAGACGCCCGAGGTCCCCCCGGTGAGGATGTTGATGAACTCAGCGGCTCTGGCCGGAGCTCCCGGCAGCGACAACGCCGCAATGGCCGCGACCGCTCCCATGGCGAATCGCCGTGAAATTCTCAGGATCATCTCTCCCCCTGTCCGTCCATTCGCGCCAGCCGGGCCCTGCACAGCCAAAACGCTTCAAATGCACTGTATATCGTCGGGTCAGCTGCACAAGGGACGAAACCCGCCGGTGTTGGGGTCCCTGCTCGACCGCGGCCCGCAAAGGCAAGCGAGGCTGCCGGGGCCAAAGCGTGCGGATGGACAAGCTCGACCGCGTGATGGTCGTCATCTGGAACGTTGGCTGCTCGATCCGCGCCAGCTCCAGGAGATCCTCGGGCACCTTCTGAAGCGACGCGAGGAATGGATCGAGCGCCACCAGGGGCACGTTGCCGAGTTGCAGGCGAGCAACGGAGGCAGAACGAAGCTGAAGCGGCTCTATCAGGCGATCGAAGACGGCATCGCCGACCTGAGCGATTCGTCTCTCAAGGATCGGTTGGCGGAGTCCGTGCGGCGGGGAGATCGTCACGCTGCAGCCAGGGCCGCGTCGTGCCCCTTTTGCAGATCAGCCAGTTGAGCCTCCAGCTCGACAATCCGCTTCAGCGCGCCGGTATTCAGAAGCTCGGACACCTGGGCGATCGTCGTCGCCGACTCGTCGTTGGTCGACTGAGGCGGATCAGCGGGGACGCTTTTGGCCGCCACATGATCGAGAGCATCGGCCAGAACCGCATTCCCGCTCGACGACCACAGTTTGAGACATTTCCTGATCAGTATTGTGAATCGGCAGTTCGGTTTCTTCGCGCAATAATATATATTTCTTCTATTGTCCGAAAACTATATAACTTCAGCAAAGATGTCAATTCTGGATGTGACTATATTCTCAGAGCTTAGCAAGACTGCAGAGATGCACGCTGGCGGGATTTTGGCTCATTTGAGAAAAATGCGGTACGCACGGAATCTCATTTTGCATTTGGCGGCTCTGTGGAACCAGGGATTGCAGCCTATCGCCCAGCAGGCTGCGGATTGGCGGCAGGAATGCCCTTGGTCTTGCCAGCCGAGCAGATGGGCCGGATTTGAACGTTGACCGATGGCGGATTAGAGAATCTGGCGCAGCAAATCATAAAAATGCACTTCAATATTATCGACGAATTGAATGATTTAATTAAATTGAATCAATAATTGACGAAATATGAATCAGATTAACTTCCTAGAAACTGTTCTTTTTAGCTTGCCAAGCTCCACCTCGAGTGGCACATCTTTCGCATCGGACTATTCGTCTGACACAAAGTCGTCAAAACAAGATCGAGAAGAATATCGCCCAATATTATGCGACCTGCCACGACAGCAGCGACGCAGGGTGTTGTGTTTGTCAAATCATTGATTGCATGAGGGTACGATGCCCCTGATCCAGGTCGAGGACAGCACAGATAGGCGTCCACTGAATAATCCAATCTCGTTCGATCTTGGCCAGGCGATTCCATCGGGGGTCGTCCCGGAACGGATGCATGCCTGGACGATCCGACGAGACAGTCACGGCGATCCGACCACGGCGTTCCGGCAGGAGGTCGTCGACGTGCCGCAGATCGGCCCCGACGAGGTCCTCGTCCTCGTGATGGCCGCAGGCGTCAACTACAATGGCGTCTGGGCTGCCTTGGGGCACCCGGTTTCGCCGATGGACTTCCACGACCATCCCTTTCATATCGCCGGCTCGGATGCGTCGGGGATCGTCTGGGCGGTCGGATCGAATGTCCGCAACTGGCGCGTCGGCGACGAGGTCGTCGCCCATTGCTGCCAGGTCGCCGGCGACGACGAGGAGTGCAACGGCGGCGACCCGATGCTGTCGCCGACCCAGAAGATCTGGGGCTATGAGACGTCCTACGGCGCCTTCGCCCAGTTCACCCGCGTCCAGGCAGCGCAGCTTCTGCCCAAGCCCCGGCATCTGAGCTGGGAGGCCGCCGCCTGCTACACGCTGGTGCTGGCCACCGCCTACCGGATGCTGTTCGGGCACGCGCCGCATGTCCTCGGCCCCGGCAGAACCGTGCTGATCTGGGGCGCGGCGGGCGGCCTAGGCTCCATGGCGATCCAGCTGGCGGCGATCGTCGGCGCCCGGCCGATCGCCGTGGTCTCCGATGAGGCGAAAGCAGCCCATGCCCGGAAGCTCGGCGCGGCGGCAACGATCAACCGGTCGCAATTCGACTGCTGGGGCACGCCACCGTCGATCGGATCGCCCGAATATTCGGCTTACCTGGACAAGGTGAAGGCTTTCGGCCGGGCTGTGCGCCAGGCGGCCGGGCCCGGCGGCGAGGTCGACATCGTCTTCGAACATCCGGGGCGGGACACCTTCGCGGTGTCGAGCTTCCTGGTGAAGCGCGGCGGCATGGTGGTGTTCTGCGCGGCGACCAGCGGCTATGACCTGACCTTCGACGCCCGCTATGTGTGGATGCGGCAGAAGCGCATCCAGGGCAGCCATTTCGCCAATCTGAAGCAGGCGGCGGAGGCCAACCGCCTGGTCATGGCCGGCCGCATCGACCCGTGCCTGTCGGAGCTGTTCGCCTGGGACGAGCTGCCGGCAGCCCATGCCAAGATGCTGCGCAACCAGCACCTGCCCGGCAACATGGCGGTGCTGATCCATGCCGCGCGCCCGGGCGAGGGGGCGCGGCTGGAATGACCGGCTGAGACGGCCCGGCGACACGCACGACACCCACACTCACGGACTGGACCGGAGCCCGCACTCCCCCGGGTGCGGACTCCCCGATGCCGCGGCCCTTCGGGCGCGCAAGGAGACCCTGATGGCGATGGACCCGCTGAAGGCCGATGATCGCTGCTTCTCGGACATTCTCGCCCGCCGGGCCGAGGTCCATCCGGCCAAGGACGCGCTGGTCGTGGTCGGCACCGACGGCGCCGAGAAGCTGCGGCTGGGCTATGGCGAGCTCGGCGCGCAGGTGGACCGGTACGCGGCCGGGCTGATCGCGCGCGGCTTGGCCGGGCAGCGGGCGCTGATGCTGTTCGAGCCCGGCGCCGGCTTCGTCGTCGCCTTCATGGCCTGCCTGCGCGCGGGCGTGACCGCCCTGCCCTGCCACCTGGCCAAGCCGGGCCGGTCCACCTGGGACCGCCTGATCGCCATCGTGCAGGACTCCGACGCCGCCTGCATCCTGACGGAGGACGCGTCGATCCCGAAGCTGACCGGCTGGTTCGCCGACAGCCCGGAGCTGTCGGCGCTGCCGATGCTCTCGCCCGGCGACCTCGATGCGGACCCGTCCGGCATCGGCTGGCAGCGGCCGTCGGCCGACATCCCGGCGTTCCTGCAATACACCTCCGGGTCGACCGGCATCCCCAAGGGCACGGTCGTGACCTTCGGCAATCTCATTGCCAATGCGGCGGTGATCGGCCCGCATTGCGGCTTCGACTTCGACGCCGTCACCGTCTGCTGGCTGCCGCCCTATCACGATCTCGGGCTGATCGGTAACATCCTGCAGTCGTTGCTGGACGGTGCGCTGTGCGTGCTGCTGCCGCCGGTGTCGCTGATCCAGAATCCGCGGCGGTGGCTGGAGACCATCAGCCGCTACCGGGGCACGATCAGCATGGCGCCGAACTTCGCCTATGAGCTGTGCGTCCGCCGGATCCCACCCGAGAAGCGCGAGGGTCTCGACCTGTCGAGCTGGCGGTCCGCCGTCAACGCCGCCGAGCCGATCCGCGCCTCGACCATCGACGGGTTCGTCGAGGCGTATCGGGACCACGGCTTCCGCGCGGAGACCTTCCGGCCGGTCTACGGCCTGGCGGAGGCGACGCTGATGGTGTCGGTCGGCGATCTCGACCGGCCGGCCCGGATGCTGTCGGTCGATGCGGGCGCGGTGGATGCCGGGCGGGTCGTCCCCGCCTCCGGCCCCGGATCCCGCCTGATCGTGAGTTCGGGCAAGGTCCGGCCGCCGCAGCAGGTCGCGATCGTCGACCCCGACAGCCATCAGCCTCGCGCCGAGGGCGCGGTGGGCGAGGTCTGGGTGGCGGGTCCTTGCGTCGCCAGCGGCTACTGGCGCCGTCCCGAGGTCACGGCCCAGACCTTCGGCGCGCGGCTGGCGGACGGGCACGGACCGTTCCTGCGGACCGGCGACCTCGGCGTCGTCATCGACGGCGAGCTCTACATCACCGGCCGGATCAAGGAGGTCATGATCGTCCGCGGCCGGAACATCTATCCGCAGGACATCGAGGCCACGGTGCAGGGCGCGCATGACGCGCTCAAGCCCGCGGGCGGCGCGGTGTTCTCGATCGACCGCGAGGAGGGCGAGGCGATCGTCGTGGTGCAGGAGATCGAGCGGTCCTGGCTGGCGACGGCGAACCGCGACGAGCTGGCGGCCCGGATCCGCGACGCCGTGTTCCAGGAGCACGAGCTGACGGTGGCGGAGGTGGTGCTGACCAAGCCCGAGACCGTGCCGAAGACCTCCGCCGGCAAGATCCAGCGCGTGCTGTGCCGCGACCTGTACCGGCGCGGCGAGCTGGAGCAGGCGATCCAGGGCCGGTCGACCAGGACCGCGCCGATCACCGTGCGGCCGCTCGACGCCGCCATGCCGGCGGACATCGCGGGCACCATCCCCGCGCTAATCGCGCGCTGGGCGGCAGGCCGCGGGATCCGGATCCCCGAGGCCGGCCGGACCTTCGCCGAGGCCGGCTTCGACTCCGTCAGCGCCGTCGAGCTGACCCATTTCCTGGAAACCGAACTGGGGCTGGAGCTCGACCAGACCCTGCTGTGGACCTGCACAACGGTCGAGGCCGTGTCGCGCCATCTGGCCGCGCTGCGGCCCCTCGGCGCCCCGGCCGGAGCCAAGGCGGCGGCACCGGCGCAGCCGATCGCGGACTCGGCCAACTGGTAGCGGGGGCCAAGGTGCAGGCTGAACACGAGGCAGGGCCGATGGACACCCGGCCGGCCCGCGGCGCCGCGGTCGACCCGGTCGCCATCATCGGCATGGCGTTCCGGCTGCCCGGCGACAACGACACGCCCTCCGCCTTCTGGGACTTCATCCGGTCCGCAAGGGTCGCGATCCGCGAGACTCCGCCGGACCGCTTCGACATCGACGCCTGGCATTCGCCGGATCCCGACCGCTCGGGCACGACCTATTCGCGGCGGGCCGGCTATGTCGCCGATCCCTACGGCTTCGACCCGGAGTTCTTCCGCATCTCGCAGGCCGAGGCGCTGGAGATGGACCCGCAGCAGCGCTGGATGCTGCTCCTGTGTTGGACCGCGCTGGAGCATGCCGGGATCGTGCCGTCGACCCTGCGGGGGCAGCGCGTCGGCCTGTTCCTGACCGCCGGCGACGTCGACTATGCGCGCCGGACCGTCGCCTCCGGCGACCCGCACCGCATCACCGCCTGGGGCAAGCTCGGCGCCAACCGCGCGGTCGGCGTCGGCCGCGTCGCGTACACGCTCGGGCTGCAGGGCCCTGCGATCTTCCTGGATTCGGCCTGCTCCGCCTCGCTCACGGCCGTGCACCTGGCGGCGCAGAGCCTGCGCTGCGGCGACTGCGACCTAGCGATCGCCGGCGGCGTCAACCTGATCCTGGGGCCCGAGGAGACGATCGGATTCGCCCGGCTGCAGGCGATGTCGCGCACCGACACCTGCCGCACCTTCGACGCCAAGGCCGACGGCTACATCCGCGGCGAGGGCGGCGCCGTCGTCGTGCTGAAGCGCGCCGGCGAGGCGATGGCCGACCGCGACCGGGTCGAGGCGCTGCTGCTCGGCTCCTCCGTGAACAATGACGGCGCCAGCAACGGCCTGACGGCCCCGAACGGCGCGGCGCAGGAGGCGGTGATCCGGCAGGCGCTGGCCCGGGCCGGCGCCGGCCCGGAGGATGTCGCCTATGTCGAGGCCCATGGCACCGGCACGCCGCTGGGCGACCCGATCGAGCTGTCGGCCCTGCGCAACGCCTACACCCGCGATGTGGCGCGGCGGTCGCCGCTGCTGCTGGGCGGGCTGAAGTCCCAGATCGGCCATCTCGAGGGCGCCGCGGGCATCGCCGGGCTGATCAAGGCGATCCTGGTGCTGCGCCACCGGCACGCGCCGGCGCAGGCCGGGTTCGACACGCCCAATCCGCGCTTCCGCTGGGACGGCGCAGGGATGGAGGTGCCGCGGACCGGCCGCGACCTGCCGGCCGAGGGCGGCCTGGCGGCGGTGAGCTCCTTCGGCATCAGCGGCACCAACGCCCATGCCGTGCTGGCGCCCGCCCCGGCCGCGAGGCCGGCGGCGCCGCAGCCGGACCGGATGCGGGTGCTGACGCTGTCGGCGCGGTCGCAGGCGGGGCTGAGCCGGCTCGCCGCCGCCTATGGGGAGCCGCTGGGCCCGACCGGACCGGGGCTGCGCGAGCTCTGCTACACGGCGAGCGTCCGGCGCGAGCAT
>NZ_JANX01000041.1 GCF_000767795.1 Inquilinus limosus MP06
TTTCGACCGCTGACGGGAGGACTTGCGGAGTCCTCGACAAGGACTCCGTCGCCCGCCAGCAAATCCGTTGGATCGGCTTCAATCACCGCGATGTCGGGTTGTGGTCGCGCCGAGGACACCAAGCAACAATCAATCCCGGATCGGCTTACACTCCGATCCGGGATTGAATTGGAAGAACACGCGACAGGATCAAAAGCTTTTTTTCTGAATCCCATGGAACCTTATGGCTGTTCTTGGCTTGTCGCATTGATCGCAAGCAGAGCAGTCTCGCAGCAAAGGATCGTCGCGGCGTTCAGCAGCGGAACTGCAGGGTAGGATGGGAGAGGCACGATGTCGACGCCGAGCGACGAGATTCTGAAGTTCACCAAAGAGATCATCGTCGCCCACGTCTCCCACAACACGGTGGACAGCGAGAGCCTGCCGGCTCTCATCCGGAACGTGCATCTGTCGCTGATCGAAGCCCGCAATACGGCGATCCGGCAGTCTGCGGCGGAGGCCGCGCCGACGACAGCCGCCATGGAGACCGGCAGTGCCCAGCCGGATCCCGCGACCGCTTCGCCCCCGGCCGTTCCGGCCGTGTCGATCACGGATTCGGTGACCCCGGACTACATCATCTGCCTGGAGGACGGCCGGCCGTTCAAGATGATGAAGCGCTGGCTGCGCGCCACCTACGGCATGACGCCGGAGCAGTATCGCGCCAAGTGGAACCTGCCGCCGGACTATCCGATGGTGGCGCCGAACTACGCCCGGTCGAAATCGGTCTACGCCAAGGCCCAGGGCCTGGGCACCGAGAAGCTGCGCCGCGCCGACAAGCAGCACTCCCGCCGCACCGGCTGAGCTCGGGCAAAGCCGGCCGTGCCGGCATGGCCGGAGCCTTCCCGAAGGAAGGCTCCGGCGAGGACTCAGGCGGCCTCGTAGCCGATCACGCCCTTGATCTCGAGGAACTCCTCGAGGCCGAACTCGGCGTATTCCCGGCCGTTGCCCGACTGCTTGTAGCCGCCGAACGGCGCGGCCGTGTCCCAGGCCGGGTAGTTGATGTGGACATTGCCGACGCGCAGCTGCGACGCCACCTTGCGCGCCCGCTCCAGGTCGCCCGACTGGACATAGGCGGCCAGGCCGTAGGGCGTGTCGTTGGCCAGCTCGATCGCCTGCGCCTCGGTCTCGTAGGTCAGGATCGACAGCACCGGGCCGAAGATCTCCTCGCGCGCGATGGTCATGTCCGGCGTCACCCGGGCGAAGACGGTCGGGCGGACGAAATAGCCGCGGTTCAGCCCTTCCGGCCGGCCGGGGCCGCCGGCCACCAGCTCCGCCCCCTCGGCGATACCGGCCTCGATCAGCCGCTGAATCTTGTCGTATTGCAGCTGGCTGACCACGGGGCCCAGCTGGGTGTCCGGTGCGTCGGCCGGGCCGACCTTGAAGCCCTCGGCCGCCGCCTTGGCATAGCCGATCGCCTCGTCCTCGCGGTCGAGCGGCACGAACATCCGGGTCGGGGCGTTGCAGGACTGGCCGCTGTTGCCGAAGCAGCCGGCGACGCCCTTGGTCACCGCCCGCTTCAGGTCGGCGTCCGGCAGGATGATGTTGGCCGACTTGCCGCCCAGCTCCTGATGCACCCGCTTCACCGTGTCGGCGGCGGCCTTGGCCACCAGGATGCCGGCGCGGGTCGACCCGGTGAAGGACACCATGTCGACGTCGGGATGGCTGGAGATCGCGGCGCCGACCGTCGGCCCGTCGCCGTTCACCAGGTTGAAGACGCCCTTCGGCACCCCAGCCTCATGCAGGATCTCGGCGAAGATGATGGCGTCCAGCGGCGCGATCTCGCTCGGCTTCAGCACCATGGTGCAGCCGGCGGCCAGCGCCGGGCCGACCTTGCAGGTGATCTGGTTCAGGGGCCAGTTCCAGGGCGTGATCATGCCGACCACGCCGACCGGCTCCTTCACCACCATCGAGGTGCCCTTCGGCCGCTCGAACTGGAAGGTCTCCAGCGCCTCGATGATCCGGGTCAGATGCGCGTCGCCGGCCCAGGTCTGGGAATCGAGCGCGAATTTCCGCGGCGCGCCCATTTCGCGCGACACGGCCAGCGCGATGTCGGGCGCGCGGCGCTTGTAGACCTCCAGGATCCGGCGCAGCAGGGCCAGGCGCTCCTCGCGGCTGGTGCGGGCGAAGGCCGGGAAGGCCCGCTTCGCCGCCGCCACCGCGCGGTCGACATCCGCGGCCGAGCCGAGCGAGATCTTGGCGAAGGCCTCCTCGGTCGAGGGGTCGATCACGTCGAGCGTCTTCGGCGTGATCGGGTCGACCCATGCGCCGTCGATGTAGAATTGCGTTTCGTGCGCCATCAGAACCTCGTTCGGTCGTGGGGCGGAGGGGAGCTCGAGCCCGGCCCTCCGTCGCTTCCGTCGCCTCCCGCGACGGGCTGATGGACGTTAGAACAGGCTTCGGGGGGCGGGGAAGCTCCGGCGGGTGGGGGACGGCCATGCGCGGGGTCCAGGCTCCCCCTCCCCGTCATTGCGAGGAGGCGAAGCCGACGAGGCAATCCAGGGGCCGGTTCGCATTGGCCCCTGGATTGCTTCGCTACGCTCGCAATGACGGTGATGGAACGGTGGGAGAGGCTACGCGCTCCCCTTTGAGTCCCGACGCCCCCTCCGCTCCGACCGCACGGCGTAGCCCACGCCGACCAGCAGCAGCGCGGCCAGGCCGAACCAGGTGATGGCATAGACCAGGTGGCTGTTCGGGAAGGAAATCACCGTCAGCCCGCCGATCGGCAGCCCGCCCGGATTGGGCGCGGCGTCGGCGTCGATGAAATAGGGCGCAGCATTCGTCAGCCCACGGGCCGCGGCAATGGCAGTAACGTCGCGGGAATACCAGCGCTCCGCCGCCGGGTCGTTCGAGCGCAGGAACCCGCCCTTCGGCTCGGTGATGCGCAGCAGGCCGGTGACCGTCACCGGCCCCTCGACCTGCCCCGCCGCGCGGGTGGCCGGGTCGCGGTTCTCGGTCGGGACGAAGCCGCGATTGACCAGCACCACGGTGCCGTCATCCGCCCGCAGCGGGGTCATCACCCAATAGCCGGCGCCCTTGACGGTCGAGGCGGTGACCTGCGCCTCGCGGTCGTTGAGGAAGCGGCCGGAGATGTGGACATGCCGGTATTCGTCCCGGTCGGCATTGACCCCGGCCCAATCGGCTGGACCCGGCGGCGCCACGGGCTCGGCGGCGACGCGCTGGTCGACCCGGGCGATCAGGTCGAGCTTCCAGGCCCGCCGCTCGACCTGCCAGACGCCGAGCGCCAGCAGGCCGAGAAACATCGTCAGGGCCGCCGCCCCGAGGACGATCAGGGTGGCGGTGGACCGAGGCCGATGAGCCTCGGCCCCGGTCACGGCATGTTGCGCATGTCGTGGGCGGAGACCGGCATCATGTTGTGGTTGAGGTGGTACATCACCCACAGCGAGCCGGCGAGCGTGATCACCACCAGCACCACGGTGAAGATCAGGGCCAACATGGTCCAGCCGCCCTCCGACCGCGTGTTCATGTGCAGGAAATAGACCATGTGCACGACGATCTGGACGACCGCGAGCGCCATGATCACCAGCGCCGTGGTCTGGGCATCGGCGAACACGTCGCCCATCACCAGCCAGAACGGGATGGCGGTCAGGATCACCGCCAGCACGAAGCCGGTCAGGTAGCCCTTCAGCGTGCCGTGGCCGCTGGCGTCGCCATGGTGGTCGTCGCCGTGATGGTGATCGGTGTGGGCGTGGGCGCTCATGCCATGGATCCCATCAGATAGACGAAGGTGAAGACGCCGATCCAGATGACGTCCAGGAAGTGCCAGAACAGGCTGAGGCACATCAGCCGGCGCTTGTTGTCCGGGATCAGCCCGTGCTGGGCGACCTGGACCATCATCGTCACCATCCAGACGATGCCGACGGTGACGTGCAGGCCGTGCGTGCCGACCAGGGTGAAGAAGGACGACAGGAAGGCGCTGCGCTGCGGCCCCGCCCCCTCATGGACGAGATGCGCGAACTCGTAGAGCTCGAGCCCGACGAAGACGACGCCGAACAGCGCCGTCACCGCCAGCCAGGCCAGGGTCGCGCCCTTGCGGTTGCGCTCCATCTCCAGCATGGCGAAGCCGCAGGTGATGGAGGACAGCAGCAGCATCGAGGTGTTGACCGCCACCAGCGGCAGGTCGAACAGGTCGGCGCCGGACGGGCCGGCCGCATAGCTGCGGCCGAGCACGCCGTAGCAGGCGAAGAGGACTGCGAAGATCAGGCAGTCGCTCATCAGGTAGATCCAGAAGCCGAGCATCGTGCTGCCGCCCGAATGCTCATGCTCCTCGTCGACGTGGAAGCGGGTCTGGCCGTTCGCCGTGGGGTTGATCGCGGTCATCAGGAAGCGGCTCCCGCCCGGGCCAGCACGCGGCTGCGCTCATCCTCGACCCTGGTCACGACCTCGGCCGGGATGTGGTAGTCGCGCTTGTAGTTGAAGGTGTGCCCGATCGACACGGCCAGCATCGCCACGAAGCTGAGCGCGGCCAGCCACCAGATGTGCCAGACCATGGCGAAGGCGAAGGCCACGCTGATGGCGCCGAGGATGACGCCGGTGCCGGTGTTCTTCGGCATGTGGATCGCCTTGAACCCGGACAGCGGCCGGACATAGCCGCGCTTCTTCATGTCGTCCCAGGCGTCGTGGTCATGCACCAGCGGCGTGAAGGCGAAGTTGTACTCCGGCGGCGGCGACGAGGTGGACCATTCCAGCGTGCGGGCGTTCCACGGGTCGCCGGTGACGTCGCGCAGCTGCTCGCGCCGCAGGAAGCTGACCACCAGCTGGATCAGGAAGGACAGGATGCCGAAGGCGATCAGCACCGCGCCGAAGGCGGCGATGACGAACCAGATCTGCAGCGACTGGTCGTCGAAATGGTTCACCCGGCGGGTGACGCCCATCAGGCCGAGCACGTAGAGCGGCATGAAAGCGAAGTAGAAGCCGATGAACCAGAACCAGAACGACATCTTGCCCCAGAAGGGATCGAGCTTGAAGCCGAAGGCCTTCGGGAACCAGTAGGTGAAGCCGGCGAAGACGCCGAACACCACGCCGCCGATGATGACGTTGTGGAAATGGGCGATCAGGAACAGGCTGTTGTGCAGCACGAAGTCGGCCGGGGGCACCGCCAGCAGCACGCCGGTCATGCCGCCGATGACGAAGGTCACCATGAAGCCGATCGTCCACAGCATCGGCACCTCGAACCGGATGCGGCCGCGGTACATGGTGAACAGCCAGTTGAACATCTTCGCCCCGGTCGGGATCGAGATGATCATCGTGGTGATGCCGAAGAACGAGTTCACGCTGGCGCCGGAGCCCATCGTGAAGAAGTGATGCAGCCACACCAGGTACGACAGGATGGTGATCACCACCGTGGCGTAGACCATCGAGGTGTAGCCGAACAGGCGCTTGCCGCAGAAGGTGGCGACGACCTCGGAGAAGATGCCGAAGGCCGGCAGGATGAGGATGTAAACCTCCGGATGCCCCCAGATCCAGATCAGGTTCACATACATCATCGGGCTGCCGCCGAAGTCGTTGGTGAAGAAGTTCGTGCCGGCGTAGCGGTCGAGCGACAGCAGGGCCAGGACGGCGGTCAGCACCGGAAAGGCGGCAACGATCAGGACGTTGGTGCACAGCGCGGTCCAGGTGAAGACCGGCATCTTCATCATGGTCATGCCCGGCGCCCGCATCTTGACGATGGTGGCCACCAGGTTGACGCCCGATAACAGCGTTCCTATGCCCGCGACCTGCAGGCCCCAGATGTAGTAGTCGACGCCGACATCCGGGCTGTAGGCGATGCCCGACAGCGGCGGATAGGCCAGCCAGCCGGTCTTGGCGAACTCGCCGACGAACAGCGAGATCATGATGATCACCGCGCCGGCCGTGGTCATCCAGAAGCTGAAATTGTTCAGGAACGGGAAGGACACGTCGCGGGCGCCGATCTGCAGCGGCACCACGAAGTTCATCAGGCCCGTGACGAAGGGCATGGCCATGAAGAAGATCATGATCACGCCATGGGCGGTGAACACCTGGTCGTAGTGGTGTGGCGGCAGGTAGCCCTCATTGGCGCCGAAGGCGATGGCCTGCTGCGCCCGCATCATGATGGCGTCGGAGAAGCCGCGCAGCAGCATCACCAGGGCCAGGATCACATACATGATCCCGATCTTCTTGTGGTCGATGCTGGTGAACCATTCGCGCCAGAGATAGCCCCACAGGCGGAAATAGGTGATGCCGCCCAGCAGCGCGATGCCGCCGAGCGCCACCGCGATGAAGGTGACGACCAGGATCGGCTCGTGCAGCGGCAGCGCGCCGAGCGTCAGCTTGCCGAAGACGAGCGTCTGGAGATCTAGGTTTGAGAACATCGGGCTACTCTGTCGTTCCGGAGGCCGCCGCTGCGGGCGACGGCCTCCGCGATAGTGTCGGTGCCGCGGCCCGGGACGGGCCGGCGGCGGTCATCTTTGCGGTCCTCACTCGACGCGGCTGGACGAGGTGGCCCAGCGGCTGAACAGGATTCCCTCCGGCGGCCGGTTCTCGGCCATGTCGCCATCGGTGGTGCAGATCGCCGCGACATAGCTGCGGACCGGGCCGGCGCCGCGGCGGACATCCTTGTCGTGGTTGAGCGCGATGACGTTGTCGATGCCGGCCATGCCGCCGCCGCCGCGGGCGTCGATGCTCATCATCTCGTTCATGCACATCTTCGAGCGGTCGACGCACATGTTGAGGATGGCGCCGTAGAGGTCGGAGGCGACCGTGCCGTAATGGCGCACCGGCTCGCGCTCGCTCGGCCGCTCCAGCGTCAGGTACTCCTCGCGGCTGAGATTGGCGCCGCTCGACTTCACCTTCTGGACCCAGGCGTCGAAATCGCCGGCGGCCAGGCCATGGAAGGCGAAGCGCATGCCGGAGAAGCCGGCGCCGCTGTAATTGGCCGAGAAGCCCTCATACTCGCCGGGCTTGTTGATCACGGCGTGCAGCTTCGTCTCCATCCCGGCCATGGCGTAGATCTGCCCCGCCAGCGCCGGCACGAAGAAGGAGTTCATCACGGTGGCCGAGGTGATCTTGAACTGGATCGGCACGTCGACCGGCGCCGCCAGCTCGTTCACCGTGGCGATGCCCTGCTCGGGGTAGAGGAACAGCCACTTCCAGTCGAGCGCCACAACCTCGACGACCAGCGGCTTCACGTCCGCGGCGACGGCGCGCTCCGAGTCGATGCGCTCCAGCGGCCGGTAGGGGTCGAGCGTGTGGGTGCTGATCCAGGTCAGGGCGCCCAGCGCGATGATGATCACCAGCGGGGCGGACCAGATCACCACCTCGAGCTGAGTCGAATGGTGCCAGTCGGGGTCGTAGGGGGCGTCCTTGTTCGACTGGCGGTACTTCCAGGCAAAGAACAGAGTCAGGGCGATCACCGGCACGATGATCAGCAGCATCAGGATCGTGGAGATCACGATCAGGTCGCGCTGCTGCACCGCAATATCACCGGAAGGGGACATGACCACCATGTTGCACCCACCCAGGAGGACCAGGGCAGGAAGCGCAGCGAGGCGGCCTAAAGCTTTGATGGACATGCCGTTGCCTGGAAAGCGAGAACGATAAGGCGGCCCTGCCTTAACGAAGCGTTACGCGATGTAACAGAGGACAGTTTGTCCTACCAGATGCCCGATGGTTGCAGTGCAACATCGTCGCACCGGGGTTGACGGCAGGGTCCCCGGCGATTCCGGAGCCGCTGGGGCTCGCTTGGCACGATTTGACGCACCGGAATCCTGGGCCATACTCAAAAGAAAAAACAGCGGCATCTCGGCCCGGCCCACCCAGGAGGAACATTTATGGCCACTCTCAGTCGAGACTTCGGGTCCCAGCCCCCGAACGCCGCGCCACGGCACCGCGCAGGTGTCCCACCCGGCGAGATCGCGATCGGCGTCGTGATCGGCCGGACCGCGGAATTCTTCGACTTCTTCGTCTACGCCATCGCCTCGGTGCTCGTGTTCCCGCGGTTCTTCTTCCCGCATGCGGCGCCGCTCGACGCGATGCTCTACTCCTTCGCCGTCTTCGCCCTCGCCTTCGTCGCCCGCCCGATCGGCTCGGTCCTGTTCATGGAGATCGACCGCCGGCACGGCCGCAGCGTCAAGCTGACCGCGGCGATGTTCCTGCTCGGCGGGTCGACCGCCGCCATGGCGTTCCTGCCCGGCACCGGCGACATCGGCACCGCCGCCATCGCCCTGCTGGCGGCCTGCCGCATCGGCCAGGGCCTGGCCCTGGGCGGCGCCTGGGACGGGCTGGCCTCGCTCTTGGCGCTGAACGCGCCGCAGAACCGGCGCGGCTGGTACGCGATGATGCCGCAGCTCGGCGCCCCGCTGGGCTTCATGCTGGCCAGCGCGCTGTTCGCCTTCTTCCTGGTCAACCTGCCGGCCGCCGACTTCCTGGACTGGGGCTGGCGCTACCCGTTCTTCGTCGCCTTCGCGATCAACGTCGTCGCCCTGTTCGCCCGGCTGCGCCTGGTGGTGACCGAGCAGTTCGAGCGGCTGTACGAGAGCAAGGACCTCGAGGCGGCGAGCGTGCCCGAGACGCTGAGGCAGCAGGGCCACAACATCCTGGTCGGGGCCTTCGTGCCGCTGGCGACCTTCGCCCTGTTCCATCTGGTGACGGTGTTCCCGCTGAGCTGGGTGATGCTGTACACCGACCACAATGCCGGCAATTTCCTGATGACGGAGTTCGCCGGCGCCATCCTCGGCGCCGCCATGATCGTCGTCTCCGGCCTCATCGCCGACCGCACCGGCCGGCGCACGCTGCTGGCGGCCTGCGCGGTGCTGATCGCGATCTTCAGCTTCGTCACGCCGCTGCTGCTGGGCGGCGGGCCGACGGCGCGGTCGGCCTTCGTGATCCTGGGCTTCGGCCTGCTCGGCCTGTCCTTCGGCCAAGCGGCCGGCGCGGTGGCGTCGAACTTCCCGAACAACCACCGCTACACCGCCTCGGCCCTGACCTCGGACCTGGCCTGGATGGTCGGCGCCGGCTTCGCCCCGCTGGTCGCGCTGGCGCTGGCCAGCCATTTCGGCCTGGCCCTGGTCGGCGCCTATCTGCTGTCCGGCGCCGTCTGCACCCTGGCGGCGCTGCGGGTCAACAAGGAGTTGGAGCTGCGCGGGAACTGATCCGGCCGACCGAAGCCGGCTCTAGCCGGCTTCGGGCACGCGCCCTATCCCCGGATCACCAGGCTGCTGCGGTCGACCTTGGTGATGTCGCCGGTGCCGGTCAGCGCCATGCTGATGTCCAGCTCCTTGCGCATGATCTCCAGCGCCTTGGTCACCCCGGCCTCGCCCATCGCCGCCAGGCCGTAGAGGAAGGCCTTGCCCATCAGGCAGCCGCGGGCGCCCAGCGCCACGGCCTTGAGGATGTCCTGGCCGGACTGCACGCCGCCGTCGAACAGGATCTCGGTCTTGTCGCCGATCGCCTGGACGATCCCCGGCAGCGCCGAGATCGACGACCGCGCCCCGTCCAGCTGCCGGCCGCCATGGTTGGAGACGACCACGGCGTCGGCGCCGGTCGAAGCGGCGATCCGCGCGTCGTCCTCGTCCAGCACGCCCTTCAGGATCAGCTTGCCGGGCCAGATGCTGCGCACCCATTCGACGTCCTTCCAGCTCAGCGAGGCGTCGAACTGGCTGGCGGTCCATTGCGACAGGGTCTTCAGGCTGTCCGCGCCCTTCACATGGCCGTCCAGGTTGCCGAAGCTGCGGCGCTTGCCGAACAGCACCTTCATCGCCCAGGCCGGCTTGGTGGCGATGTCGAGCGCGTTGGCCAGGGTCAGCCGCGGCGGCACGGCCAGGCCGTTCTTCAGGTCGCGATGGCGCTGGCCCTGGATCTGCAGGTCGAGCGTCAGCACCAAGGCCGAGCATTGCGCCGCCTTGGCGCGCTCGATCAGCGACTGCGAGAAGCCGCGGTCGCGCATGACGTAGAGCTGGAACCAGAACGGCTTCTTCACCGCCGCGCGCACATCCTCGATCGAGCAGATCGACATGGTCGACAGGCAGAACGGGATGCCGAAGGCCTGGGCCGCGCGGGCGCCGTGGATCTCACCGTCGCCGTGGAACAGGCCGGTCAGGCCGGTCGGCGCGATGGCGAGCGGCATGGCCACGTCCTCGCCCAGGATCGTGGTCGCGACCGAACGCTTGTCGACATCGATCATCACCCGCTGGCGCAGGCCGATCGCCGCCAGGTCCGCCCGGTTCGCGCGCAGCGTCACCTCGTCATAGGAGCCGCGATCGGCATAGTCGAAGATCGCGCGCGGGATGCGCCGGGCCGCCAGCGCTCTCAGGTCCTGGATGTTGGTGATCGTCGGCATCGCCAGTCTTCTTGGGCAGGGTTTTATGTCTGATAAATCGCGCGGACGCGGCTGTCACCCGCGATTTCCCGCCGCCGCCATCTTTACACATCGCGGCCGGGGCGCCAGGGTGGCGGCCATCATGACGACCACGCCTTCCCGCCTCGACCGCGCCCTCGCCGCCCTCCCCCGCCTCTATCCCGGGCCCGGCGGCGCCGCCGCCGTGCTGCGGGATGGCGAGATCCTGGCCCGCCACGCCTGGGGCTGGGCCAATGCCGAGCGGCGCACCCCGTTCACGCCCAAGTCGCTGTTCCGGATGTGCTCGGTCACCAAGCAGTTCACCTGCGGCCTGGTGCTTGACGCCTTTCCGGACCCGACGGTGCTGGACGGCGATGTCCGCGCCCGCCTGCCGCTGCTGCAGGGCGAGGCGCCGGGCGCGCTGCACCTGTGCCACAACCAGTCCGGCCTGCGCGACTACTGGGCGGTGGCGATGCTGCACGGGGCGCCCGCCGAGTCGCCCTTTGGCGACCGCGAGGCGGAGCGCGTGATCGCCGGCACCCGGTCGCTGCATTTCGCGCCGGGCACCCGCTACTCCTACGTCAACCAGAACTTCCGGCTGCTCTCCGACATCCTCGAGGCTCGCACCGGCCGCGGCTTCGGCGAGCTGCTGCGCAGCCGCATCTTCGACCGCGCCGGCATGGACAGCGCCATCCTGGCCGCCGACACCCGCGCCATGCCGGACGGCACCGAGGGCTATGAGGGCACGCAGACGGGCGGCTTCCGCGCCGCCGAGAACCGGATCCTGTGGACCGGCGATGCCGGCCTCGGCGCCAGCCTGGACGACATGATCGCCTGGGAGCGCCATATCGACGCCACGCGCGACGACCCGGACGCGCTGTACAGCCGCCTGTCGGCGCCGGTGACCTTCGCCAACGGCGCCGCCGCCCCCTACGGCTTCGGCCTGAACCGGGCGACCGAGTTCGGCCGCGCCTATGCCGGCCATGGCGGCGCGCTGCGTGGCTGGCGCAGCCATCGCCTGTACGTGCCGTCGGAGCGGGTGTCGGTGGTGGTGCTGTTCAACCACCTCTCCGACGCCCAGGCCGCGGCGCTGGATCTGCTGGCCGCCGTGCTGGGCGAGGAACGGTCCAAGCCTGCCGCCGACCTGCCGGCGCCGGAATGGCTCGGCGCCTATATCGAGCCGGAGACCGGGCTTTCGGCCCGCGCCGACATGGCCGACGGCAAGGTGCGGCTGCGCTACGGCCATTCGGCGGAGAAGCTGGACCTGCAGCCCGACGGCAGCGCCGGCAACGGCCGCACCCGGCTGCGCCCCGCCGCGGACGGTCTGTGGCTGGACCGGCCGCAGGAGAACCAGAGCACCCGTCTTGTCCCCTGCGACGGCGAGCCGGCGCTCGACCTCGGCGGCCGCTACCGCTGCGCGGAGCTGGACGCCGAGCTGGAGGTGGTGGATACCGGCGGCACTCTGTACGGCGGCTTCTCCGGTTTCCTCGGCCAGGGCCGGATGGAGCTCCTGGACCCGGTCGGGCCGGATGTCTGGACCCTGCCCTGCCCGCGCGCGCTGGACCACACCCCGCCCGGCGACTGGACCCTGGCCTTCCGCCGCGACGACGCCGGCCGGGTGAAGGACGTCGAGGTCGGCTGCTGGCTGGCCCGCCACCTGCGGTATGAGCGGGTGGGCTGAGGCTGCGGTTCTTCTCAAACTGTCATGCCCGGGCTTGACCCGGGCATCCAGAGACTGTCGATGCCCCTCCGGGTGGCCCCTGGATTGCCGGGTCAAGCCCGGCAATGACAATGAGGGTTGGATCGATTTGCCGAACCACTGATCGCTTGACCGCGCCGGAACAAAAATCGAACATGCTCTCCTGCTCACGCGGGAGACTCCCATGATCAGCCAGTCCGACAAGGCTTTTGCCTTCCAGCGCCTGCATGCCCGGCCGGGTATCTTCGTGATCCCGAATCCCTGGGATGCCGGCACCGCGAAACTCCTGGCCGGGCTCGGCTTCGAGGCGCTGGCCACCACCAGCGCCGGTTACGCCTTTACCCTCGGCCGCAATGACGGGGCGCAGAAGGTCAGCCGGGAAGAGACGCTGGCCAATGCCAGGGCCATCGTCGAGGCCACGGACCTGCCGGTCTCCGCCGATCTCGAGAACGGTTTCGGTGACGCGCCCGAGGCGGCGGCCGAGACCATCCGCCAGGCCGCCGCCATCGGGCTGGTCGGCGGCTCGATCGAGGACGCCACCGGCCGCACCGACGACCCGATCTACGGCCTCGACCAGGCGGTGCAGCGGGTGCGGGCAGCGGTGGCGGCGGCGCGGTCCCTGCCCTTCCCCTTCACCCTGACGGCGCGGGCCGAGAACTTCCTGCACGGCCGCCGCGACCTGGCCGACACGATCCGCCGGCTGCAGGCCTTCCAGGAGGCCGGCGCCGACGTGCTCTACGCCCCCGGCCTGGCGACGCGGGAGGAGATCGAGGCGGTGGTGCGCGCGGTCGATCGGCCGGTGAATGTGGTGATGGGTCTGGTCGGCGCCCGCTTCACCGTGGCGGAGCTGGGCGAGATCGGCGTGAAGCGGATCAGCGTCGGCGGCTCGCTGGCCCGGGCGGCGCTGGGCGGCTTCCTGCGCGCCGCCCGCGAGATCAAGGACCAGGGCAGCTTCGGCTATGCCGACGAGGCGGTGCCGCACAAGGAGATCAACGCCCTGTTCGCCGCGTCGTGACCGGCGGGGCTTGACCCTGATGCCGGTCGCTTCCTCGCAGTCATTGCGAGGAGCGCAGCGACGAAGCAATCCAGGGCCGATGCGCATTGGCCCCTGGATTGCTTCGCTGCGCTCGCAATGACAGTGTAAGGAATTTCGAGGATCAGAAGAGGCGAAAATTCGGGGCGGATGGTCTTCCGGCCGGCCGAACCACGGCCCATACTCCCGCCATGACCAGCCCCGACTCACGCCTCACCATCCGGCCGATGGCCGGGTCGCTCGGTGCCGACATCGACCTCGCCGGCCCGGTCGACGACACGCTCTTCGCCGCGATCCGCCAGGCGCTGGACGATCACCTCGTGATCCATCTGCACGGGCTCGACCTGGCGCCGGAAGACCTGGTGGCGCTGACCCGCCGCTTCGGCACCATCAACCGCGCGCCCTACATCACGCACATGGCCGAGCACCCGGACATCGTCGCCGTGAAGAAGACGGCGGACGAGCGCAAGGTCAGCACCTTCGGCAATGCCTGGCATTCGGATTTCAGCTTCCTCGACCAGCCGCCGATGGCGTCGCTGCTCTATGCCGTCCAGGTGCCGAGCCATGGCGGCGACACGCTGTTCGCCAACATGTACGACGCCTATGACGCGCTGTCGGACGGGCTGAAGACGGTGCTGGACGGGCTCGACGCCATGCATTCCGGCAAGCCCTACGGCACCGGCGGCGTGCCGGGAAACGTCGCCGTCTCGAAGTCGATCGGCATCGAGCGCAACCGGCCGGAGGCAGACCGCGAGGTCGCGCACCCTGTGGTGCGGGTGCATCCCGGCACCGGCCGCAAGGCGCTGTTCATCAACTCGATCTACACCCAGCGTTTCGCCGGCATGACGGTGGAGGAGAGCCGGCCGCTGCTCGACTTCCTCTACGCCCATGCGGTCCGGCCGGAATTCACCTGCCGGCTGCGCTGGAAGACGGGCGACCTGGCGATCTGGGACAATCGTTGCACCCTGCACTACGCCGTCAACGACTATGACGGCCAGGACCGGCTCTTGTACCGCACCATGGTGCAGGGCGAGCGGCCGGTCCCGACGGTGCCACGCGCCTGAGGTCGAGAGACGTCCCCTTCACTTGTCATTGCCGGGCTTGACCCGGCAATCCAGGGGCCACCGAGAGCGGCTCTTGAAAACCCCTGGGTCCTCGGGTCAAGCCCGAGGATGACAAGAAATGGAATAGAGACTTGGGCTAAACCCGCCTCAGCCCAGTGGCTTATAAGCAATTGCTTCGATTTCCACCTTGCAGTCGACCATCATGTCGGCACGGACGCAGGAGCGCGCCGGGCGGTCGCCGGTGAAGAAGCTGTCATAGGTGCGGTTGAAGGCCGCGAAGTCGCGGGTGTCGTCCAGCCAGACCGTGACCTTGATCACGTCGTCCAGCGTGCAGCCCGCCAGCTCCAGCGCCGCCTGGACGTTCTTCATGGTCTGGCGGGTCTGGATCTCGATGCCGCCGGTGACGACCACGCCGTTCTCGTCGAACGGCACCTGGCCCGAGACATAGACATAGTCGCCGGCCCGCACGGCCTTGGAGAAGGGCAGCTTCTGCCCGCCGGCGCCGGTGACGGTGGTTCCGAAATGCTCGCGCTTGCTCATGGTTCTTCCTATTTGACGGCGCCGAGGGCCAGGCCGCGCACCAGGTAGCGCTGCAGCCAGGCGAAGACGATGGCGACGGGGATCGTCGCCACGAATGTCGCGGCCATGACGTGATGCCACTCGATCGTATAGCGGCCGGCGACGAGAGAGAAAATCTTGATCGGCAGGGTGTGCGTCTCCGGCGCGCGCAGGAGGCTCAGCGCCACGGCGAACTCGTTCCAGGCGTTGATGAAGGTGAAGATCGCCGTCACCACCATCGCCGGCGCCGCCAACGGCAGGAACACGCGGATCACGGTGCGGAAGCGCGACGCGCCTTCCAGCCACGCCGCCTCCTCCAGGTCCAGCGGGATGGTGGCGAAATAGCTCTGCAGCATCCATACGGCGAAGGCGATGTTGAAGCCGGCATAGACCAGCACCAGCGAATCGACCGAGCCGACGAGGCCGAGCCAGGCGACCAGCCGGAACAGACCGATCACCAGCACGATCGGCGACAGCATCTGGGTGACCAGCAGGAAGTCGCGGTACAGCCCCTGCCCCGGGAAGCGGTAGCGCGACATGGCATAGGCGGCGGGGATGCTGACCGCCAGCGCCAGCAGAGTCGCCAAGGTCGCGGCATAGAGGCTGTTCAGCAGCGCCGTGCCGAAATCCGTCGCCTGCCACATGGTGACGAAGTTCTCCCAGGCGATCCGGCTGGGCAGCCAGGACGGGTCGGCCGACAGCACCTCCGCCGCCGGCTTCAGCGCCGTCGCCACCATCACCGCGAAGGGGAACAGCACCACCAGGATCAGCGGCGACAGCGCCAGCCAGCACAGGAGGCTCTTCTTAAGCATGGCGTTCGGCGAGTTGAGCTTTTTTATTGTCATTGCCGGGCTTGGCCCGGCAATCCAGGGGCCACCAAGAACGGATCCGGAAGCCCCTGGATGCCCGGGTCAAGCCCGGGCATGACAATTGGGGGACCACTTGCGCCCGAGCTTCAGCCATTGCGCTCGCCCTTCATCGCCATGCGCAGATAGATCAGGGTGAAGACCAGCAGGATGGCGAACATGATCAGCGAGATCGACGCCGCCTCGCCCATCTTCCCCAGCTGGAAGGCCAGCTTGTACAGGTAGGTGACCAGGATCTGCGTCGAATCCGAGGGACCGCCCCCGGTCAGCACCCAGATGATCGGGAAAGAGTTGAAGACGTAGATGATGTTCAGCACCACCGCCATGTTGATGAACGGCCGCATCAGCGGCAGGGTCAGGGTGCGGAACCGCTGCCAGGACGTGGCGCCGTCGGTCGATGCCGCCTCGTAGATGTCGCTCGGGATCGAGGACAGGCCGCCCAGGAAGATCGTCACCGTGAACGGGATCGACACCAGGATCCCGATCAGGATCTGGATCGGGAAGGCGGTGGCGGCCGAGGCCAGCCAGATCACGTTGTGGCCGGTGATGCCGAGATCCTGCAGGGTGAGGTTCAGCAGGCCGGATTCGCCGTTCAGCGCCCAGCGCCAGACGATCGCCATCATGGTCAGCGACACCGACCAGGGCAGCATCACGATCACTCGGGCCAGGCCGCGGCCGTAGAACTCGGTGTTCAGGATCAGCGCCACCGGCACCGAGACCAGGACGGTGCCGGCCACCACGGCGGCGGTCCAGACCAGGGTGCGCCACAGGCTCTCCATGAACACCGGATCGGCCAGGACGCTGCCCAGATTGGCCAGGCCGGTGAAGTCGCGCAGCTGGCCGAAGCGGTTGACCTGGTGCGAGGCCACCGTCAGCAGGTCCCACACCGGATAGGCGATGATGAACGCCGCCAGCAGGAAGCTGGGCAGGATCAGCAGGATCGGCGTCAGGCCCGGCAGGCGCGCGGCCAGGGGCGCCGACATCGGAACGGATGGCCTCTCGGTCTCGGTCGTCACTGCCTGTCTCTGATATGCCTAGCCCGGTTCAGCGCCACCCGCATTGCCCCAATTGTCATGCCCGGGCTTGACCCGGGCATCCAGGGAATGTCGAGGCCGCTCGCGGTGGCCCCTGGATCGCCGGGTCAAGCCCGGCGATGACAGGAAAGGGAAACAGTGTGGCTACTTCGCGCCCAGCACCCCGTTGGCCTGCTCGGCGGCGGCCTTCAGCGCCTCCTCGGGCTTGGCCTCGCCGAGATAGATCTTCTGCAGCGCCCGGCCGGTGGCGTCGGCGATCTCCTCCCACCCGGCGATGGTCGGGGCGAACTTGGCGCTCGGCAGCATCGCATTGAAGACCTTCAGGTTCGGATCGTCGGTGAAGTACGGCAGCTTGGCCACCGCCTGGTTCTCGGTCAGGAAGCCCTCATTGACCGTGAACTTCTCGCGCCAGTCGCTCTGGAACAGGAAGTCCATGAACTTCCAGGCCTCGTCCTTCACCTTCGAGTTCTCGAACATCACGATCGAATCCGTGACCGCATAGGTGGCCGAGGTGGTGCCCTTCGGCACCGGCGCCACGCCATATTTCAGGTCCGGCGCCTCGGTCTTGATCTGGCTGGCCAGGAACGGCGCCGTGAACATCATGCCGATGCGGCCCTGCTTGAACAGGTTCTGCACGTCCTCGCGATTGTAGGCGGTGACGCCCGGCTCGGTCAGCCCGTCATCGATCATCTGCTTGTACAGCGTCGCGGCTTTGATGGCCGCCTCGCTGTCGATGCCGCTCTTGCCGTCGACCACGATATCGCCGCCGAAGCTCCACATCGCATAGTAGAAATAGACGTCGGTCTCGATCTCCTTGCCCTGCAGGCCGAAGCCGTAGGTGTCCTTGGCGCCGAGGGCCTTGATCTTCTTCGCGTCCTCGACCAACTCGTCCCAAGTCGCCGGCGGGGCGGCGATGCCCGCCTTCTCGAACAGGTCCTTGTTGTAGTACATGGCGCGGGCCGAGGAGGCGATCGGCAGGCCGTAGGTCTTGCCGTCCAGCACGCCGGGCGCGAAGAAGGTCGGGATGAAGCGCGCCTTGAACTCGTCGGTCATGTAGCCGTCCAGCGGCGCGACCACGCCCTGCTGCACGAAATCCACCAGCCAGCGGGTGCCGATGATGGCCAGATCGGCATTGGCGTTGCCGGCGATGTCGGTGGTCAGCTTCTGCTGCAGCACGTCCCAGGGGACCACCTCGATCTTGATGTCGGTGCCGGGGTTCTTGGCCTCGAAGGCCTTCGCCGCCTCCTCGAAATAGGGTCCGGTCTTGGAGCTGTACTCCGCCACCGTCACCCGCACCTCGGCGGCGACGGCCGGTGCTGCGGCCAGCGCCGCCAGGATCGAGGCGCCCGCGCCGAGGAGCACGGACCGGAACGCATGCTGCATGGAGAGCCTCCTGTTTCGGCGGCGAGGCCGCGCGAGCCGCAATTGGAACCGGACAACCGGGGGACGGCCGCGCCCGGCTTTTTGCCGGAGCCGCCCCTGCCTGTAACTCTCTTACAATCGCCGACGGGGCGCAATTCGGAAACGGCGCGTCGGGCGATTTTCTTCCGCTATAGCGCAGCAGCGCTGGAATCTTCCGACAATTTTGGGCTCCTCATCGATGCTGCACTGCACACGCGCGATGCCCGTCTTGTAAGTTTCAAACATTGAGCTACGATCGGCCTCCAGCCCTTCTTCTGCCGGAAAGACAGCCATGACGCGCTTCGCGGACCAGACCGTTCTCGTCACCGGGGCGCTCGGCGGCATCGGCAGCGCGATCGTCGACCTCTTCGCCCAGGCCGGAGCGGCGCTGATCCTGTCCGACCGCGACGCCGCGGCGCTGGAGGCCCGCGTCGCCGCTCTGGCCGAACGCGGCGTCAAGGCCGCCGCTGCGCCGGCCGATCTGTGCGACGCCGCCGCCACCCGCACCGCGATCGAGGCCGCGGTGGCCCGCACCGGCCCGGTCGACATCGCCGTCAACAATGCCGGCGGCGGCAATGGCGGCGGCACCCTGGCCTCGACCACGGCCGAGAGCTGGGCCGGCGACGTCACGCTGAACCTGAACGGCGCCTATCACGTCGTGGCCGCGGTGATCGACGGCATGAAGGCGCGGCGCCGCGGCAGCATCGTCAACATCAGCAGCGTCAACGGGCTGCAGACGCTGGGCCACCCGGCCTACAGCGCCGCCAAGGCCGGGCTGATCAGCTACACCAAGGCGCTGGCGGTGGAATACGGGCCGTTCGGCATCCGCGCCAACGTGATCTGCCCCGGCACCGTGCGGACCCCGATCTGGCAGGCGCGGGTCGACAAGAAGCCGGAGATCTTCGAGTCCCTGCGCAAATGGTACCCGCTGCAGCGGGTGGCCGAGCCGTCCGACATCGCCAAGGCGGTGGCCTTCCTGGCCGATGACGAGCTGGCCGGCTTCATCACCGGCGCCATGCTGCCGGTCGATGGCGGCCTCACCGCCGGCAATCGGGTGATGGCGGGTGAACTGACCCTCGAGGAGTTCTGATCCATGGCGACGGTGCGGCTGGACGGGGTGGTGAAGCGCTACGGCGATGCGCAGGTGATCCACGCGATCGACCTCGACATCGCCGATGGCGAGTTCGTCGTCCTGGTCGGGCCGTCCGGCTGCGGCAAGTCCACTTTGCTGCGCATGATCGCGGGGCTGGAGACCATCTCCGGCGGCGAGCTCGCGATCGGCGGCGCCCGCGCCAACGAGGTGCCGCCGCAGAAGCGGAACATCGCCATGGTGTTCCAGTCCTACGCGCTCTACCCCCACATGACCGCGCGGCAGAACATCGCCTACGGCCCGAAGCTGCGCGGCGAGGCGAAGCCGGAGATCGCGGGCAAGGTCGACAGGGCCGCCGGCATCCTCAACCTGTTCGATTATCTGGAGCGGCTGCCGCGTCAGCTGTCCGGCGGCCAGCGCCAGCGCGTCGCCATGGGCCGGGCGATCGTGCGCGACCCCGCCGTGTTCCTGTTCGACGAGCCGCTGTCGAACCTGGATGCCAAGCTGCGGGTGCAGATGCGCACCGAGATCAAGGCGCTGCACCGCCGCCTCGGCACCACCATCGTCTACGTCACCCACGACCAGATCGAGGCGATGACCCTGGCCGACCGGATCGTGGTGATGAATGGCGGGCGGATCGAGCAGCAGGGCAGGCCGCTGGACCTCTACGACCTGCCGGCCAACACCTTCGTCGCCGGCTTCCTCGGCTCTCCCTCCATGAGCTTCCTGCCCGGCCGCTACCGCCGCGGCGCCGAAGGCTCGGTGGTGGAAGCCGAGGACGGCACCCGCCTGCCCGCCCCCGACCGCGGCGCCGAGGACGATCAGCCGGTCCTGCTGGGCGTCCGGCCCGAGCATTTCACCCTGGCCGAGGGCCGGGACGGCGTGCCGGTGACCATCGACCTGGTCGAGCCGACCGGGGCCGAGACCCATCTCTACGGCACCCTGGCCGGCACCCGCATCGCCGCGGTGATGCATGGTCGCCGGCCGGTGGCGCCGGGCGACGTGGTGCCGCTGCTTCCCCTCGCCGCCCATGCCCACCTGTTCGACGCGGCCTCCGGCCGCCGCATCTGAAGGAAGCCCGTCATGCAGGTTCTCGCCCTCGATCCGATCCTCGACGCCCCGGTCGACGGCTCCACCAAGGGCCTGCCCCCCGGCATGAAGCCGATCCCGTTCCGCAGCATCGGCGACCAGGGCTGGAACGCGCTGTCCGGCGACCTGCCCTTCCCGCAGGCGCTGCTGAAGCGGTCGGTGCTGGAGCGCAACGCCCGCTGGATGCGCGACATCCTGGCCGAGACCGGCGTCGCCCTGGCGCCGCACGGCAAGACGACGATGAGCCCGCAGCTGTTCGACCTGCAGCTGGCCAACGGCTCCTGGGGCATCACCGTCGCCACCGCCCAGCAATTCGAGGTGTGCCGCCGCTTCGGGGTGAAGCGGATCCTGATCGCCAACCAGCTGGTCGACGCCGCTTCGATGCGC